>CAMPUN010000114.1 GCA_946997275.1 uncultured Porphyromonas sp. | reverse complement strand
AGTCAAACTATACCATCCCCCGCTTACAACTGTGGAGTCTTGAGTACGACGCCACCCGTCCTAGATGTATCAAGGGCTTTGGCACTGAGGTCTCCTTCACCCCTAAGCATCCAGATCAGCTATGAAAAAAGCGCTCCTCAACTACCTCCAGGGGGTCAAAGCTAGGACTCCCCAGCTAGTATGGCTACTGATTGCGATGCTAGCGATCTTGACGCTCAATAATCTCGTCCTCAGAGGTCTGCTCTCTACGAGTGCCCCTTATCTATCTAGAGAAAACATTCCCCTACTATGGGACACCCTCTGGATGGCTACGCTACTCTACCTCATCCCCACCCTGATCTCTCATCGCATCACACGCAAGGTGGTCCTCATCACTGAGCTGGTACTGGTCAGTGCCGTACACATCATGGATCTCTACCTCGTCAGTACCTACCAGATGCCTTACTGTGACGCAATCGCTACGCCTATCTTTGCGACCAACAGTTCAGAGGCACACGGCTTCTTCAAGTCACTGCGACTAGATATGCCCTTCATGCTACGAGAGTGGGGCAAACTACTACTGGCCATCTTCCTACCGCTCGGCTTCTCTTGGTTGATCAGTCGTGCCAAGGATGCTAAAAAGGGGCTTTCTCCCGAACGTATCATACGCTTCCAGAAATATAGCTCCACACTCATCTTCATAGTGGTCCTCGTCGGGGCACACATACTCGGCATCAGCTACCTACGTAAGACTCGTATAGTGGCTAGCGAAGGGGGTATCCAGTACAATATCCACGCTCCTATAGCTCGCCTCTATCTGAGCAGTCGTATGTTATGTCAAAACGCTAAGCACTGCGCTCTCAACTACAGACCTCGGCAAGCGACACCTCAAGAGGTGACTGTAGACTCTCTCCTACCACCGCACAATGTCGTGCTGGTCGTCGCCGAAGATATCTACCCGCACCTGATGCACTGCTACAACCCTATCGTCAGCGACAACACCCCCGCCATAGACTCCCTCCAGCAGGCTGGCTCTCTCATCAAGCTCGATAGCGTCTATAGCGCCTCAGACAATGCCGCTCTCGCAGCTGCCTGGACGCTCTCCCTCTGTCCTAAGGATAGCCCTGATAGTTGGGATACCTACCCCTCTATCTACAGTATCTTTCGGGTAGCAGGTTACGACACCTATTGGCTGGACAACACTCCACGCATAGCTCACGGACTGGACGTCTACCCCCCGCTAGCAGCCGACTGCGACGATCTCTTTTTTACCAATCTTCGTGCAGACGATCAGGAGTGGACAAACTTCGTTCCCTATGATGACGCAGTGCTAAACAAACTCAAACCGCTAAAGGACCAGTCCCGCCTCACCACCATTCATCTCTTAGGAGGTCGGAGTAACATCTGGTGGCGCATCCCCGAGGAGTTCTATAGGTACAACCGTCTATCAGCAAACGCCGACATAAACCTGTCTGGCGATGCACTAGACCACCTAGCTCAGTACTACAACGTCGTCTACTACCAGGATGACCTCCTCAAGCGACTCGTAACGTACTACCAGGACACCCCCACGATACTTATCTTCTCTAGTCCCGTAGGGGTATACGGTGAGTGGCATCCCTACTCCAGCGATCAGGTGGCTCCCGAGACTAGAGGACAGGTGCCGATGCTACTCTACCTCTCCCCAGCAATGCAGCGCATATCGCCCACCCTACGAGATGAGCTGATACAACTCAACACAAAGCGACACAACCTCAGCGACCTACCCCAGCTACTGATGCGCCTCTCTGGGATCAAGGTCTCTTTGTAAACCTACTCCCCACACACAAAGGTTGCCACACCTATGGAACTCTAGTTTCATACGTGTGGCAATTTTGTTTCTCCCCAGATAATTCAAATTCTCTACCGAGGGAATGACAATTTTCTCCGAAGTTTTATTCCATTCCTCCGAAGTTTCATTTCATTCCTCCGAAGTTTTATTTCATTCCTCCGAGGAAACTGCCGATTCCCCTGGAGCTATTTGGGAATATCCTCCGAGGAATTGCATGAACAGGTGATGAGAGTGTCACTCTAGAGGCTGGGTGTTCTATTGCCCCGTTTCAAAACATTTCATACCTTTGCTAGAAGTATAGAATCAGACCGAATATGGACACAATAGGCTCAAACTGTATTATTACATCCGTTGCGATAGATGTAAATGTACTCGCCCCATTACTGACGGGAGTGGACTCACGAGAGCGCATTGTGACTACATTTGAGGAGGATTCACCAGCTCCGTATCTAAAGATAAGCCTAATCACTACTTAAACAACCATACAATACTAAGGAAGACTAATGAATCATCTAACGAATCGATTGATCCTACGGATCCTCACTTCGCTCTGCCTCCTTGCGGTAGCCAGTAGCGGTAGCGCACAGCAATCCTTCGGGGGTAGACCACAGCTCCTCGGAGAGGGCACACTACGTACCGTTGCTACAGGCATCTCACTAGCCCCAGACTTCAACCCTCAAGATCTAATCCGCAGAGAGGCGTGGCACCAGGGGCAGCTACAACGCAAGCCTTACAACGTCGGCAAGGTTGTCCCATGCTCCATCGACTTCGCCACAGCCTCTGAGTTCATCGGCTCCGTAGCAGGCACTGACATCTACCGACTAGAGATAGATATGGAGCAGACACCTGTAGGACTTAATCTATACTACTCCGACTTCTTCATTCCCCCGGGTGGTCGACTCTACATCTACACACCTGGTGGCGATCAGCTCCTCGGAGCCTACACACATGAGACGCATCCTCGTCATGGAGCCTTTGCCTCTGAGCCACTGAGTGGCAACAAGCTCATCCTAGACTATGAGGCTCCTCATGGCTCGGCTATGCCCTCGATCCAGATCAGCGGTGTGGGCTACCTCTACCGCTCGGCGATGCAAGCGATGCCTAAACTAGAGCAGGAGGACGACTCCGATCCTGGCAAAGATAGATACTGTCAAGTCAATGTCAACTGCCCCGAGGGAGACAACTGGCAGGAGCAGAAGAGTAGCTCCGTCATCTATATGCCAGTCTTCGCCAACGGGGATATGAGCTGGTGCTCGGGAAACCTCATCAACAATGCAAAGGGTGACTTCAAGCCCTATATCCTTACAGCTGCTCACTGCTCTGGCGAGGGTGAGACGGAGAATCCCTCGAAGGGCGCTTTTAAAGGAGGCTTCGGCATAGACCAGGAGAAAATGGATCAGTGGATCTTTGGCTTTCACTATGAGAAGCCACGTTGCAACAATAGTGACTATGGCTTTCAAACGACCAAGACACTTACTGGTGCTAGCATCCGCACCTACACATCTCCCTATGGTTACTCCGATGGTATGCTCCTAGAGCTCAAGGAGGATATACCCCTCGACTACCGTGTCTACTACGCTGGCTGGAATGCAACCGAGCAGACTTGGGAGAGCGGTGCTGGCATCCATCACCCAGCAGGAGACGCTGCCAAGATTGCTCTATACAGTGGGTCAATGGACATCGGACAGTGGACGGAAGGAACTACATTGCTGACTACAACATTAGGAGGGGTGGATGATCACTACAAGCTCCTCTTTGACAAGGGCAATACCGAAGGAGGCTCCTCTGGTTCGCCACTATACAATGAACAAAAAGAGCAGATCGGTACCCTGACAGGTGGTATGACACTTGTCTGCTACCAAGACGGCTTCTATGGACGTCTCAGCTCACACTTCAACAAGTACAAGGACAAGGGGCAGCTCTACCACATGGATATGTACCTTGACCCAGACAATACGGGTGTTCTCAAGGTGGCTGGCACATGGCGCCAGGGATACAAGCCATTTGCCCCTATACGTGAGCTACGTGGCAAGCTAGATCTCCAGAATCACCTCAAGGTAGAGCTCGAGTGGGATGCAGTTCCTCCACACGCACAGGGCTACCCCGTCAGCTATCAGATATATCGCAATGGCACTCTGATCAAAGAGGATACAGAGACTAAATATACAGACCAGCTCACCCAAGACTTGACAGCACTAGGCTCCGTCAGCTATGCTGTAGAGGCTATCTATGATGTCGAGGGCAAGAAGGAGTCTACCCCAGCTGCTTACCGTACCATCTATACGGGCAAACTCGTCAAGGAGGTCAAGGCTGATGTCAAGACTAATGATGCAAATGGAGGAGTCTCACTCTCTTGGTCAGCTCCTCTCAATGCGCAGATCGTTTCTAAGATTGCGGACAGAGCAAAGGTGCATCCAGTCAAAGCATCCCACAAGAGTATTAAGATGTTTACTGCTCCCGACATGCGCTACTTTGATAAGTTCCGCCTAGGTCACTCACCCTTTGACAAGCCTCTATATGTACATCAGGTCAATGTCCTTCCTGTGGCAAGTATCAATGGTAGACTACATTATATCTATCTGCGCCAGAAGCTCAATGAGAGTCGTGAATACTTTCAATTCTATAGAAGTCCTAAGGAAAAGGATGGAACTGGAGCACCAGAGTGGATCTCGATACCTCTCAAGGAGCCTTTTGAGCTACACATGGAGGAGAATCTTGAGGTAGGATATAGGATTCCACCAGACTACCCTCACGAAGTGTACATCGATACAAACTCTAAGGATAAATATCTAGGTGTAGATGGAGGTCTCTCAGCTCTCTATATTAGTAGAATGAGCCAGTTTGTTTCGGCTGGGAGCTTCACAGACCAAGGCTATATGGCTATCGAACTTGTTGTCTCTGACAATCCTACGCTCAGCGGTGACACCATCCGTGAGACCTTCACACGTGGGCCACTGCCCGTCCCCTTCCCCGAGATCAAGGGCTACGTGATCTACCGCAACGATGAGAAGGTTGGAGAGACAGCTCCGTCCACTCGCACTTACCAAGACGCTACAGGCAAGGAGGGTGACAACTACCGCATCGAGGTACTATACGATGCTCCTGAGAAGCTAGCGATCGATAAGAGCATAAAGAGCACGCAGCAGCCCTATCTCTACCCCTCTGTGATACGAGACATGGCAACCCTAGCTGAGGCAGACGAGGCACTGTCGCTACAGCTCTACGATC
>CAMPUN010000113.1 GCA_946997275.1 uncultured Porphyromonas sp. | reverse complement strand
CAGGAGGTAGTCGACCAACTTCGATCCAAAGGTCTGGGTGTTCCAGGACTTATCAATAACTGCCTCAAGATCTGCCCTCGCCAAGCATTGCACGCTGAGACCCTTGCCTTCGACCACCCCACGACGGGGGAGCGGATGCACTTCTCAGCACCACTACCCGACGATATGAGCCAGCTCATAGAGAAGTGGAGACGCTATGTGGCACCCCTCGAACTCTCTAAATAAGAACCATTGCAATATCCCATCATACCTTATGGACAAACCCAACATTGCGATCATCTGTGGCGGATACTCTGGCGAGGCAGAGGTCTCGCAGCGCAGCGCCCAGACGATCCTCAAGCAGATTGATCAGAGCCTCTTCACCCCTTACCTGGTCACCATCACAGCCGATGCGTGGAGCGTGACCGATGCCACAGGTCGTGAGGGAACGATAGATCGCGCACTAGTCGCACGCTTTGGCGCAGAGGAGGTTACCTTCGCAGTAGCTTACATTACCATCCACGGCACCCCTGGAGAGAATGGTCTCCTGCAGGGTTACCTCGATATGCTCGGCATCCCCTACACGACGGGGGGCGTGCTCTGCGAAGCTTTGACCTTCAATAAGGAGGCGTGCAACGCTTACCTAGCGCATCACGGCTTGCGCATCGCTCGCTCGCACTGTCTCCGCAATCAGACGAAGAAGCTTTCGCCCGAAGAGCAACAGCAGATCGAGTCCACGCTACGTCTACCGCTCTTTGTCAAGCCTAATACGGGAGGCTCCAGCATCGCCACGACGCGCATCGAGCAGTGGGATCAGCTCGCCACCGCGGTGGCGGACGCTTACACGGCTGCACCCGATGTACTCGTTGAGGAGTGTATCGTTGGCACCGAGGTGACCTGCGGTTGCGTGATCCTCCCCGACGAAGCTTTCGCACTGCCCGTCACCGAAGTAGTGACGCACGATACATTCTTCGACTATGACGCTAAGTACTACGGCAAGAGCGACGAGATAACGCCAGCACGCATATCGCCTGAGCTGACACAGCGGGTACAGGAGACTTCGCTGACGATCGCCCACCTACTAGACTGCTACGGCTTCGTACGCATAGACTTCATCATCGAGGCGGACGGTATCCCCACATTGTTGGAGGTCAATACGACCCCTGGCATGACGGAGGCCAGCTTCATACCTCAGCAGGTACGCGCTGCTGGACTGCAGCTGAGCGACCTCATCACACGTATCATTAAGAGCAAACTATCATGACCACACACACTGCCCCACAGCCCTACGAGTACGACTCCATACGTCCCTACCTCAATGAGGAGGTGCCTGCTGTCGTCGCACAGCTAGCCGACCAACCTGAGCTACGTCACGTCCTATCGGCGCTACTCTCAGAGGAGGAGACGACGGCACTGATACAGCAACTGAAAGGTATCCATAGCGTTGACGACTTTAAGCAGCGCATATCCTACCCCCTCGTGGTGCAGCTGGCGAAGCGTACCACTTTCTCCGTATCGCTCAGCGGTGCTAGTCGACTAGGCGGTGATCTGCCGACGACCTTCATCACAAACCATAGGGATATCATCCTCGACTCGGCATTCCTCAACCTAGTCATGCGGGAGCGCAACTACTTGATGCCTCGCATTGCTATCGGTGACAACCTCTTCGGCAGACCGTGGATCGAGGCGGTGGTCAAGCTCAACGACTCTTTTGTCGTGCGTCGCTCGCTACCGATCCGACAGATGCTTCTGGCGGCTCAGTCGCTCTCCGCTTTCATTGACCGGAGCATACAGCAGGACCACAAGTCGGTCTGGATCGCCCAGCGTGAAGGCCGTGCCAAGGATAATAGCGACAAAACACAGCCGAGCGTCCTCAAGATGATCGCCTCCTCGCAAAGCAGCGATCCGCTGACCCAGCTGATGCGTGTCAACATCGCCCCCACAACTATTAGCTATGAGTACGATCCTTGCGACATTCTCAAGGCGTGCGAGCTACTCTGGCGCAAGCATCACCCCGAGGAGCAGTATGTCAAGGGTCCCGAGGAGGACTTGATCAATATGAAGACGGGGCTACTCGGCTACAAGGGGCGGGTACACTTTGCCATCGGTAAGCGGCTCAACGAGTTGATCACCCCTGAGCTCGAGGCCGAGCTACGCGCCCTGCCGAAGCAACAGCTCTATCCACGTCTGGCTGAGCTCATAGACACGGAGCTGCATAGCAACTACCGCTTCTATCCGATCAACTACATCGCCTACGACCTCCTCCATCCGCACAAAGCCCATCCGAAGGAGCTCTACAGTGAGGCTGACAAGGAGAAAGCGCTCCGCTACATCGAGGAGCAGATAGCCAAAGCACCGACAGACGCTTACAGCGCCGACGAACTGCGCACGCAGCTCCTCCAGATGTACGCCCAGCCGCTCTGCAACGCCTAGACGAATAACCCGGAGGGACGCAAACCGTCGGGACGCACGAGACGCACGAGACGCACGAGACGTGTAACCCGCTGTAGGGACGCACGATCGTGTGCGTCCGTTGTATCAAAGGTTACGACAACCGTTTCCTCAAATGTTCCAGCGACATGGTTTTAACGGGGACGGACGCCTTTCCACTAGACACTCCCGTGCGTCCCTACAACAGTTACTCGTCCCGCTTTGACACCACGGATGCCATAACCTTTGATACCACAGACTACTTTGCAAGGTCCTAGTAGATGACAGTGCAAAGGTAATATAGATGACAATCGAGCGTGCACGCTATTGCGCCCAAGATCTGCCTATAGCCTAGACACGGCTCATGCGTTCTTCGGATCCTTCCGATTCCTCAGATCACTCTGATAGCTCTAACTTCTAATCTCTAACCTCTAACCTCTAATCTCTAACCTCTAATCTCTCTCCCTCTCCCCTCTCCGACAAAAACATCAGCGGGATCACCTCACACATCGGTGAGATGATCCCGCTAACGGTATGCTTGGGAGACGGTGCTACTCGAGCTTAAGCCTCTTTCTCTGCGGGCTCCTCTGCGGTCTCCTCGTCTCCGAAGCCGAGGAGGTTGTTGATCTTCTTTTGTAGCTCTGCGTGTACCTCGTAAAGCTCTTTGACCGTGAGGGGCTTCTGCTCATCGAGCGTAACCAGCTCCTTGACCTTTGCTGCGAAAGCTTGCTCCTTGGCCTGCTCCTTAGCGCTGAAGAGTTGCTCGTCGTTTTTCTCCATCGTACTATTGACGATGCTCTCGACCAACTCATCGTTGGAGAGTAGCTGACCAAGGCCGGCGGACTGTATCTGTCTCATCACACCCTCTCTCACGATCTTACGAACGAGTTCGTTGGACACCTCCACGCCTAGCTGCTTATTGAGCGTTGCGAGCATAGACTGGTAGCGTACGTATGGTAGGATCTTGTTGACACGCTCGTCGTAAGCCTCTTGTGTCTCCTCCTCTGTCTTGTCGCCTATTAGGAGTGCTAGGTGCTTGTCTGGGAAAGGCAGCCCCTGGATCTTCTCGACGAGATACTTAGAGGCGACGGTGGTAAAGATATCGTTGGCCATAGCGTCGTTGCGCTCGCCCTGTAATCTCTTGAGCTCAGATCTGAGCTCCTCCTCGCTGGACACCTCCGTCGTCGGGCCGAGCATCAACTTATAGAGCTTCTCGTCAATGGGGCTTGGGTTGTTGCGCAGGATACGCTTAATCTTGATCTCAAAGGGGTTCTTGTGCTCGTGAACCTCTTCCTGCTTGATCTGTAGGAATGAAGCGATCTCGACCTCGCTACCGTCATACGCCTTGTGAAGGTCTATGGTAAGCGTGTCGCCCTTGTGCGCCTTGAGGATCTCTGCGCGGATCTCCTCATTGGTCACGTACAGAGGCATGATGTAGCTCTCCTCCAGGGTGATGCCCTCAGCAGCGTGCTGACCCTTATCGTCTAGCTCCTGTACGGAGACATAGAGCACATCCTTCTCCTGGACATCCTCCACCTCGGTGCGCTCGCCTGCACTCTCCTGAGCGTTGAGGATCATCTGATCGATCTCCTCATCGTTAGTCTGGACAGTGTAGTAAGGTAGCGTGACGCTGCTATCGATCTTCTCGGGGAAGTCCGGCATGAGGCCCGCAGATACTTGTAGCTTATAGTCCGTCTGCTCAGGCGTATAGGTGTTGTCATCTTGCTCCATGATCAGCCCTCCGACGGTCTGGAGACCTTGATCCTTGAGGTAGTGGCGGATCTCCTCCGAGGTCATCTCGTTGATCACTCTAAAGCGTACTGCCTGACCATACTTCTTCTCAATGAGTGAAGCCGGGGTCTTGCCTGGGCGAAAGCCTGGCATTTCGGCGGTTTTGCGCAGATGCTTCAGCTGGTCAGCAACCTGCTCTTTGATATCTTCACTAGAGAGCGTGATATTTAGGAGGACGACACTATCGTCTTTAAGCTCGTGTGATATGTTCATAGGACTAATATGCTATATGCGTGTATACTTGTAGGGTACAAAGGTACTAAAATTATGTAGCCCGACCAAAGCACGACCGCGTCCGTTGTCGAACCAGCCGACGGGCAACCGCTGTAGGGACGCACGAGACGAGTAGCAAAATGTAGGGACGCACGATCTGTGCGTCCGTTGTGTCAAAGCAAGACGTGTAGCGATTTTGACGTGTAGCGAAATGTAGGAACGCACGATCTGTGCGTCCGTTCCCGTTAAAACCACGGACGCCGTAACCTTTGACACAACGAAACACCGTAACCTTTGATACAACGGGACGCCGTAACCTTTGATTCAACGGACGCACAGATCGTGCGTCCCTACAGCGGGCTACTCGTCTCGCTTCTCCCTCCGATACCTCCGATACCTCCGATCACTCCGATAGCTCCGATCCCTCCGATAGCTCAGATACCTCCGATGGCTCCGATCACTCCGATACCTCCGATACCTCCGATACCTCCGACAGCTCAGATGGCTCCGATAGCTCCGATTCCTCCGATCTCTCCGATACCTCCGATACCTCCGACAGCTCAGATACCTCCGATAGCTCCGATGGCTCAGATCCCTCCGATAGCTCAGATAGCTCCGATACCTCCGATCCCCTCTAACC
>CAMPUN010000112.1 GCA_946997275.1 uncultured Porphyromonas sp. | reverse complement strand
CAGCGGGGATGAGGTGGCCGCAGATGACATTCTCCTTGATGCCCTCGAGCTTGTCAACTCGCCGCAAGTTCTAGTGCTGGGGTAAAGTCGCAGGGATAACGCATTAAGCAGGATGCGCTCATCTACCTCCCTATGGAGGAAATCGGAAATCCCTCGGTAAGGACTTTTCATTCTCCACGGAGGCTCGGGGAAATTCTTCGGACTTATGATTTCGTTCTTCCGAAGTTTCATTTCATTCTTCCGAAGTTTTATTTCTCGCTCACGTGGAGAATTTTTCGTTTCTCACGTAGCTATTGGGAATTTCCTCGTGTGAGATCCGAATCCGCGCAAATGTCGGGGAGCAACCCATCTATTCCTCTGTTATCCTTATGGATAGCTCCTAGAAGGGTGATTACAATGCGCTAGCCCTGGGTAGGGGTTAGTCGGTCTTGTTTGTTTCGTGTTTTTTTTGTTCCTTTGCTTTTAGAGGTTGTTGGGTGAGTCAATAATCTCGCTAAGGGGGCTAGGGCAGGAGGTCCAGTTTAGAGTCATTGACGCTTCTGCGTGGGCTCTTAGGTGTGGCATTGCCACGTAGCAAGAAGTAGTGTCACACGTTTTGCATACGTCTTTCTAAAACATAAGTGTTATGAAACAGATCTTCTTGTATCTACTTTTGCCCTTCACCCTGCTTCTAGGGATCACGGCTTGTGATAAGGAGGGCGAGCCTGCATCAGCATCGCAAGCTCCAGAAATTATTGCCATCACGGCTGTAGATGCGTCGGGTAATGTTCTTGCAACACCGACCCACACCGTATCTGGTGATAAGAGTGTGGTGGATGTCGCCACTGCTGAGGCGTATGCCTTAGCGATTGACATCAAGTTGCCCTCAGCCGAGCCTAAGGCTCTCGTCAAGTCGGGAAGTCCCTGGCTGTCTGTCTCTAAGGCGACCAAAGAACGTGGTGAGCTGGTTCGGTTTGTCGTCCGTATTGCTGCAAATGAATCGGAGGACGGACGTGTAGGGAGTATAGACTTTGTCAATGCTACCGATCCAACCAAGATGGTCTCACTACTCATCACGCAAAGAGGTGCTGGGGCTACTCCAGGCAGTGTGCCAGTGATTCTTGCCGTTGAGGCTGTCAATGGTGAGTCTGGAATGCTACTCTCAGAGCCAAAACATAAGACACAGGCTCCCTATACAACCATAGAGGTGGAGACAGCTGAAGCGTACTACTTGAATCTACGAGTTGAGTCGCATAGCTCTCCAGCAGACATCGTTGTTGTCTCTGGAAGCGACTGGCTACGTGCTGAGCTGCTCAAAGAGGAGTCTGAGAGGATACAGACCTTTAGAGTGTCACTCTCAGCTAGTCAGCTGACTACAAAGCGATATGGTCAGATACGTCTCTTTAACAAGAAGGATCCCTCCAAGCATCTTATCGTCAACCTTGTCCAGAAGGAAGGTGCCACACCAGCGCAGCCTAAGAGTGCTCCTGTGATTACATCTGTCACTGGTGTGTCAATGCCTGACAAGAAGCCCCTGGCAGAGCAAAAGCATACGGGGAGTGCGCCCTTTGGCTTCATCTCGGTAGAGACGCCTGAGAGCTATACGCTTCTCTTTGCCCTGTCTTGCTCCAATAAGGTAGAGCTAGCCAATGAGGATCATGCGGCATGGCTTACGCTAGGCAAGGTTGAGGGGGCTAACGAAGGGAAACAGACCTTTACCGTCACGCTCTCTAAGAATAGTGTAGCGCAGTCACGCTTGGCTAAAGTTAAGCTATTCAACTCTGAGGAGCCTACACTTAGTTTCCTCGTGACGATCCAACAGTCAGGATCGGGTGTAGCTTCGGCAGAGCAACCAGCTCTAAACTATTTGGCTAAGTGGTGTATTGATAGGGATGGTGCATTTATCAAGAGTACGATGGTGTCTGAAAATCAAAAAGGACTCTTCAACTGGGATACAGCCATCGGCATCTTACCAGCCTCTGGCAAATCTATCGAGGGGCATACTTATGTTATGCCAACTAAAGATCAGTGGATGAGTATCCTGCCAAATACAAGAAAGTCGGGCTCCATAAAAGCTTTAATCCGATTTAATGAAGATATAGACTTTAAGAACTGTGAGGAGACGGTCGTGGTCAAGAACCGAACAATCACATCACAAAACGACTACTATGGTCGTAAGGGTGCGAATGTGGTATATGCCATCCGCTTCAAAGGTGACAAGAGTCAATACTCCGCTTGGCGCTATAGTAAAGGCGGGGGCATTCTCTCCATCAAGCAACTACTCATTCCAAAGGGTGCCAGCTGGACGATGGCAGATATCGCCAATGAAGCTTTTTGGGAAAGCCATAGCGACGGGACGATCTCTCGAGAACTAGTCCTTGCAGGTATGGGGAACTGGGATGGTTCAGAAATCACACAGCCTGGCGAGATAGGATATTTCTGGACATGTACAGAAGACAGCGAGGATGCCACTTGGGTTGCCAAAGTGACGAGATTAGCCTATACGGACAACTTTACGTTTAAGACTCTGCGCATCAATGTGATCCCCTATCAGATAGACCTTTAAGATATAATGTACTATGAGACGAAACATCATCTTGTTCCCGCTACTCGCACTCTTACTGTGGAGTTGCGAAGAGGGTAGCCAGCCAAACGACCCGAAGACTACTATTGCGCCTATTGTTGAGTCTGTCTCAGCGGCAGATAGTCAGACGGGTAAGCCGATCAGCGACTCTCACTCCTTTACTACATCGGAGGATAAGCTGACCATTCAGGTGAATACAACAGATCCTTTTGCGCTACTCCTTGAGGTGTCGACTCAGGACGCTCAGGCTACTGCGAGTATCGTAACAGGAGCCGACTGGATTAAAGTACGAGAGATAGACCCCGGCAAGGAGACTCAGCACTTCCTTGTCACGCTAGCTGCAAATGCTAACGATGCAGGACGTGTAGGCGTCGTCGTACTAAGTAATAGCAAGGATCCGAAGCAAAAGACTTTTGTCACGATCCATCAGAGAGGATCCGTACAGCAAGGAGGGGACGGAGAGTATGCTCCGACAATTGTTGCTGTTACCGCCATCAACCCGATGTCCGATCAGCCACTGGCACATCCTAGGCACGTGGCTACGGCTCCTTTTACTTCCATTAAGTTGGAGACATCTGATACCTATGCCCTCCTACTAGAGGTATTAGGATCCTCAGCTCCTGCTCAGGGCAAAGTGGTGCAGGGTGAGGATTGGCTGACTCTCTTTGAGAACCCCGCTAAGGAATTTGCTAGGACGAAGCTCTTTAAGCTACATATCCAGCAAAACACATCGCCAAATCCACGCGTCGGAGCCATCGAACTGTATAACAGTAAAGCTCCTGATCAGAAGATCCTAGTTGAGATTAGACAGATCGGCAAGAAGGCACTACATGAGCCAGACAATGAACGTGACAGACTTGTGCTAAACTACGTTGCTGAGTGGAATATAGACACGCTTGGTAACTTTATCACTACACATGACAATATAGAAAATCAAAAGGGGCTCTTCTCCTTTATGGCTGCTAGAGGTCTATTTGCCACACCTCTCACTATTGAGGAGATAACCTATATCTTACCATCCGCAATGCAGTGGCTTGCCATCGTGCCGGTGGAGGGTGTGTATAGTCGCTCTGAAAAGATAGAACTAAACCTCCCTGAGAGCTGTATGGTCGGTGGACGCGTTGTTGAGACTAAAAACGACTACCTCAATGTTAAGAGTACTCATACGACTTATGCTATCCGATTTAAGGGAGATAAGGAGCAACAGTCGGTATGGAGATATGTATATAAGGACAATCCTGCAGGATCGGGCAAGATTCTTATGATTCAAGAAAGGTATATGCCCCAAGAGAGTGACTGGACCCTCAAAGGTATTGCCAATGATGCCTTTTGGGAGCAGGATAAAGACCAGATTGTCACTAGATACTTCTCTACGCCAGGCTGTGCTACAGGAAACTTCTACACACATAGCCCCAACTACCAGGACATCAGACTGGTCGGTGAGGTCGGAATCTATTGGTCCTCAACACCTAATGGAGAAGAACAGTCGTGGGCTATGGAAGTCCTTGACCCGCAGGTACGCACGCGTGACTTCTATAGCAACATAGACGGACAGAGCGTACGACCCTTCCGACAGACACTTATGCAGTAATCTGCAGGAGCGTGGAGACTGACGCAGACCATAATACTGAGCACCCTGCGTCAGTCTCTATAAATCATTCTAAAAAATCAAATACAAGATATACCATGAAAACGACTACAAGACAATTACTTTGGCTCCCAATAGCTCTCCTGCTATTGAGCCTATCACAGCTACAAGCTGAAGAGACCGTCACAGTGGAGATCTCTTATGGCTTTGACTCGGGTGGAACTGCTACCATATTTGACAAGACCCTTAACCAGCAACTAGTTCTCACTGAGAATAAAGCACAGGTCATCAAAGGTCATCAGATCGTCGTTAACGCTACTGGTAAGGAGGGGCGTACATTCTACTCTGGACAATGGTGGCCTACGGGTAAGAGTGAACGAAACCCAATAAAAGCGTTGCCACTTGAGTTGACTGCAGATGTCAACCTAAGCGTCAGCTTGACCTTTCAGTATCTTGCTTCTTACTCTATAAGAGGAGAAGCGGGGGGAACTCTCAAGGGCTACTTTTTGTATAAATCTGATCCAGATGCGTGGTTCCCTGATGAGGTGCCATTTGACTCTCCGAAGCGTTTCTTCCTAGACGGCAACGACACTTTCGTATTCAAAGCACAACCCTCTGAAGGATATACGCTCAAAGCTTGGTACCTCAATGGCGAGTTGGTTCAAGGTGAAAGCACCCTAACCTATAAGGTTGTACATCCGCGTACATCTATTGACGTGGAGGTGGAGTTTTCCAAAGAGGTTGCCGAGGCTAAAGTGACGATGGTACAGCCTGACGCTACGCAAGGCTCGATGACAGCTCACTATACGAATGATGCTACGAAGGAAGTGACAGATGGTGCGTCCGTAGCGAAGGACACCCAGGTTACCTTCGTCGTAACACCTAAGGAGGGCTACGAGATGGCTTCTTGGAAGGTCGA
>CAMPUN010000111.1 GCA_946997275.1 uncultured Porphyromonas sp. | reverse complement strand
GGCTGGAGCGAGACGGCGCCTTCGCTCTCGAGGAGGAAGAGTCGGAAGCTCACTTCGTCAACGCCCATGAGCGTCTGGTCACAGATAGCATCGATCGAGAGGCCATCACCGCTCTCTATGAGTAGTTCGAGGAGGGGACGTGTCTCAGGCTCTAGGCGAGCTCGCAGAGCATTGAGCTTGCTCTCGTGAGACATGGAGCTGACGGCACTGCGCGCCTCATGGTCTGGCTTCTTCCACTCGAGGTCTTCGCAGAGGTGAGTGGCTGAGGTGATGAGCTTGGCGATATTGTTGTAGATAAGGTTGTTGCACCCTTCGTTTTCACGATCTGAGGGGCGTCCAGGGAGTGCGTAGACGGCACGGTCGTAGTCGAAGGCTTGGTGCGCCGTGATGAGCGAACCGCCACGCTCGGCAGACTGACCGACGAGGGTCGCCTGCGTGAGCCCCGCCACGATACGATTGCGCAAGACAAACTGATGTCGCTGAGGCTTGACACCCGCAGGGTACTCAGAGAGTAGAGCTCCACCGTGAGATACGATGCTGCGAGCGAGGTTGCGGTGATTGCTCGGGTAGATCATGTGAAGCCCGTGCGCCAGCACAGCAACGGTGGGCAAGCTCGCCTGTAGCGCCGCCTTGTGTGCGACAGCGTCTAGCCCAAGAGCCAGTCCGCTGACGATGGTCACGCTGTCGGTCACGCTGGGCAGATGGCTGATGATCGCCTGCAGATCCTCAACACCATGCTGCGAAGGCTTCCGCGTGCCGACGATGCTGAGCGTCTGCTCCGCATGGAGTGGCGCTAGGTCGCCTAGATAAAAGAGTATCAGTGGCGCATCTGCACACTGTAGGAGTAAAGGAGGGTAGTCGGCATCGTAGATGCTGACCATTCGTATGCCTAGGTCTGCGGTGCGCTGTAGTAGCGCTTGCATTTCCTCAAGCTTAGCCCGATCCCGTAGGAGCGGGTAGAGATGCGTGTAGACGTGTCCGTTGAGCCTTGCCAGAGCTTGTGGATCAGCCCATAGTGCTGTGGCTGATCCAGCAAACTCTATCAGATGGCGAGCGAGCTGTAGCGATACGCCTTTGAGCTGTGTCAAGGCATAGATACAGAGATGCTCACGGCTTATCTCAGGCATAGGCTAGGTGGCGGGGACTACTGCTGGGCGAGCCACTCGTAACCGTTGCGGAAGAACTGTATCCACGGTGAGACCTGATCCTCCTGGCGACGCTCCTCGGGATAGAAGCCACACTGCCAGGTGAGCGTAGCACGCTCTGGGTGAGGCATCATAGCTAGGTGACGGCCATCGCTACTGCAAAGTGCTGCGATGCCACGCTCAGAGCCATTAGGATTGCCAGGGTAGGTGTCGTAATGGTAGCGCGCTGCGATCTGCTCATCGGGTATCGTGGGGCAGACGAAGCGTCCCTCGCCGTGAGCCACCCATACACCGAGCTGACAGCCCTCGAGACCTTGTGTCAAGATAGCGCCCGTGTCGGCTATGTCTACGGTTAGGAAGTTGGACTCAAACTTGTGCGAGGCGTTGTGCTCCAGCTTGAAGAGGCTTTCGCCCTGAGCATCCTTGCCGAGGAGCCCGAGCTGAGCCATGAGCTGACAGCCGTTGCAGATACCGAGTGAGAGGGTGTCGGGGCGTGCATAGAAAGCTTCGATAGCCTTGCGAGCACGCTCATTGTAAAGGATACCCGCAGCCCAGCCCTTGGCAGAGCCTAAGACATCGGAGTGCGAGAAGCCTCCGCAGTAGACGAGCATGCGCACGTCAGCTAGGTCTGTGCGTCCCTCGATGAGGTCGGTCAGATGCACATCCACCACGTCAAAGCCTGCGAGGTGCAGTGCGTAAGCCATCTCACGCTCACCGTTGGTGCCGTTGTCTCGTAGGATAGCAGCCTTGATGCCCGAGGCCTTCGTGCGATGAGGCTCTAGGCCGAGACCCGCATAAGTGCCAGCGAAAGCGTGCGGGAAGCGCCACTGTACGGGCTGCTTGCCAAGGTTCTCGTAGCGACTCGTTGCTAGCGTTTCGCCACTCTGGAAGCAGTCCAGCAGGTAAGATTTGTTTGCCCAGCACTTGCGCGCGGCATCGATGTCGATCTCGTACGTTTTGCCTTCTTGATGGATCATCAGCAGGCGAGACTCAGTGGGTGCGCCGAGGTCGGCATAAGCGATCTCGTACTCCTCGAGGATACGCTTCGCCTGCTCTGCCTTAGAAACTTGTAGGATGACGCCCGGGTTCTCGCTATAGAGCGCCGTGACGAGGTCCACATTGGCGAGCTCATCGAGGCTAATCTCAGCGCCACCCTGCGTATTGGCAAAGCACATCTCCAAGAGCGTTGTGACCATACCGCCTGCCGAGATGTCGTGACCAGCTAGGACTAAGCCCTTGTGGATCAACTCCTGAACAGCCTCAAAGGCAGTGGCGAAGTAGTCGGTGTCGCCGACTGTGGGGAAGCTGTCGCCCAGCTGTCCCAAGGCTTGTGCCAAAGCTGAGCCACCGAGTGCCATCGGAGCAAAGCTAAAGTCGATGTAGAGCAGACGGCTCTGCTTAGCTGCCTTGAGCTCAGGCGTTACGATGCCCCTGACGTTGCTCACGGGAGCTGCTGCGGTGATGATCAGTGTGCCTGGGCTCATCACCTGCTTTCCGTCGGGATACTTCTGCGTCATGGAGAGCGAGTCCTTGCCCGTCGGGATGTTGATCCCTAGATCTATGGCAAACTCACTACAAGCCTGCACCGCCTGATAGAGACGTGCGTCCTCGCCCTTGTTGCGACAAGGCCACATCCAGTTAGCGCTGAGCGAGATGCCACGTATGCCGCCCTCGATGGGGGCAAAGACAATGTTCGTCAGCGCCTCTGCGATAGCCATCCGAGAGCCAGCCTCAGCATCGATGAGTGCCACCTGAGGGGCATGTCCTACAGCAGTAGCCATACCGCTCTTACCGTCGTAGTCTAGTGCCATAGCACCAAGATCGGAGAGCGGTAGCTGAAGCGCCCCGACGCATTGCTGCTGTGCCACACGCCCCGTCACGGAGCGATCCACTTTGTTGGTCAACCAATCCTTAGAGGCGACCGCTTCGAGGGTCAAGACTTTGTCTAGATATTGGCGCCAGAGCTCTTTGTCATAGCTTACTGGGGCAAATTGATAAGTGACCGTCTCGTCCTCCATAATCGTCTTGGGCGACTGCCCCAGAAGGTCGGATACGGCTAAGTCAATGGCAGCGCGTCCCTCCCGCTCTGTGCTAAAGAGGAGGCGCTCATCGTCGGTCGTCTCGCCTACCTTATATATAGGACTACCCTCACGCCGTGCTATCTGCTCCATTTGCGCATACTCACGCTCCTGGATGAGCAGACCGACACGCTCTTGGCTCTCATTGCCGATGATCTCTCTAGCGGAGAGCGTCGGGTCGCCTACAGGAAGTGCGTCAATGTCGATGCGTCCTCCTGTCTCCTCGATGAGCTCGGTGAGACAGTTCAGGTGTCCGCCAGCGCCGTGGTCGTGGATGCTCACGATCGGGTTGTCGCCCTGTTCGCTGATGGCGCGAACCACGTTGAGGACACGCTTCTGCATCTCAGGGTTGGCACGCTGTACCGCATTAAGCTCGATACCGCTACTGTACTCGCCCGTAGCAACAGAGCTGACGGCACCGCCACCCATACCGATGCGGTAGTTGTCGCCACCGAGTAGTACGACCGTCTCGCTAGGCTGTGGCGTCTCCTTCTTGGCATCCTCCTGGGGAGCGTAGCCCATACCGCCCGCTAGCATGATCACCTTATCGTAGCCGTAGAGCGTGCTGTCGGCGCTCTCTTGATGCTCGAAGGTCAGTAGCGAACCGTTGATCAGAGGCTGTCCAAACTTATTGCCAAAGTCACTAGCGCCGTCGCTCGCTTTCGTCAGGATCTCCTGCGGAGACTGGTAAAGCCACGGGCGTGGGTCTAGCTTGGCAGGGCTAAGCTTCTGATCCTTCTCTAGGCGTGGGTAGGAGGTGATGTAGACGGCACTACCAGAGAGTGGTAGCGATCCCTTGCCACCGCACATACGGTCACGAATCTCACCGCCCGAGCCAGTAGCCGCTCCGTTGAAGGGCTCAACCGTCGTGGGGAAGTTGTGCGTCTCAGCCTTTAGCGCCAAGACCGTATTGCGCTCCCGTAGTGTAAAGAGCGAGGGCTCCGTCGCGCTCGTTGGCGCAAACTGCCAGACGCGGGGACCCTTGACAAAAGCCACATTGTCCTTGTAAGCCGATACGATGCCGTTGGGGTTCTCCTTGGAGGTTTGCTTGATCATCGCAAAGAGCGAATCGTTTTGTCGCAAACCATCGATGACGAAAGTGCCGTTGAATATCTTATGACGGCAGTGCTCTGAGTTGACCTGTGAGAAGCCGAAGACCTCAGAGTCAGTCAGCGGGCGACCAATGCGTGCCGAGACACCCTGTAGGTAGGCTATCTCCTCCTCGCTTAGGGCTAGTCCCTCCTCCTCGTTGTACGCCTCTAGATCCGTAATCTCACGGATCGGCTGTGGCTCAGCAGTCATGGCGAAGCTCTCCTGACCTAGCCCCTTGTAGATCGCTTGGAGCATCGGGTCGTAGTGCGGCTTCGCCTCGTGAGTACGTGTGAGCTGCTCGATACGATCGATGCCAGCGATGCGCATGTTTTGCGTTATCTCCACAGCGTTGGTGCTCCATGGGGTCACCTGCGTAGGACGTGGGCCCACAAAGGTGCCCTCGAGATGAGACTCGGGAGCCAGCTGCGCTCCGCCAAAGAGCCACGAGAGACGCTCGCAGGTCTCCTCGCTGAGAGCTGAGGTGTGTGAGACGGCATAAATCGTATCACCAAGGACAAAGTAACTAATCATAGCGGGTGTTGTGTATAATGGATCTGAAACTACTTACGTGCAAATGTACGGAAATTAGCGCTGAGGACAGCAGGACTGACGCATTATAATCCTTTCCTCTAGAAACGTATCTACCGAAGAAATCGAAAAGCGCTACGGAGCAAACGAAAATCCTCCACGGAGCTGGGAAATGAAACTTCGGAAGAATGAAATGAAACTTCGGAAGAAGCAAATCAAAGTTCCGAAGA
>CAMPUN010000110.1 GCA_946997275.1 uncultured Porphyromonas sp. | reverse complement strand
ATCAGGTCTCTCTCGGTGGTAAAAAGCTCGTGCAGCACATTCGTCAGCGCATAGTCTCCCATCGACTGATAGTACTTGATGAGGATGTTCTTAAGATCCGTGATCTTCATCTCTATATGGTCGTGCCTACTCTCGAACTCGTCGATCGAGTAGCCCTTGTCGCGCTCACCCTTGAGCAGACGATGCACGTAGGGAAAGAGCACCTCGTCCTCGTATCCCATATGCTTGTGCACCTCCTCGACATACGCATCGTAAAAGCGGTGGATCAAAGCAGCTACCTCTGGCGAACCCTCCTCCACAGCGGTGAAAAGATCTCCTCGCAGATCGGGTAGCTTGTAGTCTAGGAAGTAGTGGTGCGACCGCTGCAGGTAAGCTATGAGGGACTCTGCCGAGATCTCTTGTAGTAGTTCCTTGGGGAATGTGTCAGACTGCGTCGTCAGCATATTGACGACAGCTAGGAGCGTATTCGTGTCCACTCCATTGGCTTGACACACCTCATCCACGCTCTTGTCACCGAAGCCTAGGGGGATGCCAAAGCGGGTGATCACCATGAGCAGGTCATAGTGCGTCAGGATCAACTTGCTCAGAGAGGTCTGAGCGTTGAAGGGATGATTTAGGAGGGTAGGGGGATTCATGGGCAGAATAGTTTTAAGAATAAGAGTTTCTGGCTCGATACTACAAGCAAAGATACAAATGATTTGCCGACCGCTCAATACCTACCAATAGGTAGACGTGCGAATCTACATCATCGTCACCCGTCCGTGCGTCTCTACCAAGGCTACACGTGACAGTCTTACTGCAAAAAGCAAGCACCCCCCACCACAGTTCATCGACTGCGATGGGGGGAGTCCCTATTTATTAGTAGGCTATCGGATTTGTTGCGATAGCCTTTTGGCAGTACCTACTATATATTATAGGAGTGCGTCTAGACCAGCCTTCAGGTCTGCGATGATGTCCTCGACATTCTCCAGACCGATCGAGAGGCGTACCATACCCTCGCCAATATCAGAAGCAGCGCGCTCCTCAGGCGTGTAGGGCGAGTGTGTCATGCTCGCTGGGTGCTCGATAAGCGTCTCAGCATCACCGAGGCTCACGCAGAGCGTAGCTAGGTGCAGGCTGTTCATCAGCTTGCGACCAGCCTCTAGACCACCCTTGAGCTCGAAAGCAATCATAGCACCCGGCAGGCGCATCTGCTTCTGAGCCAGCTCATACTGTGGGAAGCTCTTGAGACCCGGGTATGCGATCGATGCGACAGCGGGATGCTTCTCTAGGAACTCAGCCACACGCTGTGCATTGGCGCAGTGACGCTCCATACGTATCTCCAGAGTCTTGATACCACGAGCGATCAGGTAAGCCTCAAACGGGCCAAGCACTGATCCCGTCATATCCTTGACAGCGAAGAGACGCACCTGGTCAATGTACTCCTTGCGACCGACGACGAATCCCGCGATCACGTCACCGTGACCATTTAGATACTTCGTAGCCGAGTGTACGACCACGTCAGCACCGAGGTCTAGCGGACGCGTGATGAAGGGGGTACAGTAAGTATTGTCCACCATCAGGACAGTTCCCTCCTGGCTGTGAGCTATCTTAGCAGCGCCTTCAATATCCGTCAGGTACATGTTAGGATTGGCCGGCGTCTCGATGTAAACCAGCTTCGTGTTGGGACGCATAGCAGCCTTGATCTCATCCAGATTGCGCGCATCGACGAAGGTTACCTCCACGCCAAAGCGTGAGAGCCCGTGCTCGAGGAATGAGTAAGTGCAGCCGTAGAGCGTCTTGCCAGCCACGATGTGGTCACCAGCCTGTACTAGGGGGTAGATAGCAGAAGTAATCGCACCGATACCTGAAGAGGCGCTGACACAAGCCTCGCCACCCTCTAGAGAGGCGACCTTCTGCTCGGCAGCCGTGCAGGTAGGGTTCCCTAGGCGGGTGTAGATGTAGCCCTCCTCCTCGAGGGCAAAGCGTCTGCCACCCTGCTCAGCAGAGTCAAAGACGAAGGTAGAGGTCTGGTAAATAGGAGTAGCCAGCGTACCGTGCTGATTGTGCTCGCTACCCGCATGGATGGCACGCGTAGCGAAGCCCATCTTCTGTAGTTCTTTTGGATCTATCATAAAGCTTTATCTAAAGGATTGATTATTCGGTACGAAGGTACGAAAAAATCGCGCTCACGGCTATAGATTAGAGGTTATAGATTAGAAGTTAGAGGTTAGACTTTAGAGATTAGAGGCTAGGACTAGCACCTAGAGTCACTAGTATCACTAGGGGCACTAGCATTTCTCGCCAATAGCTCCGTGGAAAATGAAAATTCTCCACCGAGGCGCGGAGTGAAACTTCGGAAGAATCAAATGAAACTTCGGAAGAATCAAAGCATAAGTCCGAGATATTTTTTCGTTCCTCACTGGACGATGTAAGATTCTCACCGAGCTATTTGAGCATTCCTCCATGGAGAGCCGAGAGGAGTCCTCATTTATGGAGCGCTTACAGGCGTCAACTCAACTGTTTGAGCCATCTATACGACTTCTGAAGCCATGTGATCGCTACGCTCTCTAAGAGAGAAAGCACCCCTGCGAGGGTTGATCAGACTTTTTTTGTGGTAATAGTTGTCCTATTCGGGCTAGTCATCTATTTGTAGGATTAGAGTAGGCCTAGAGCGCTCTAGATGCGGAAAGCTTGAAAAGTATGAACAAAACCGCCCAAATAGAATTATTACACACCAAACTATTACTGTTGTGTACTAAATAAATAATCACTACCTTTGCCAGCAAAGGCGCAGTTTCGTATCGTATCGATACTGTTCTGTGTTAACTAATAGATATTCCTAACCAACAAACATTCAAAACAATGAATCACCGATTACTTATTGCCACGCTGCTAGCCCTCCTCGGGATGGCTATTTACGCGCCACTACCAGCTCAGCAGGCTGGCGAGAGCAATGTCATTACGATTAAGCTCTCCGAGATGCCTACCAACGATGACGATGAGGCTATACCTCTCAAACTAACCGTACAGGGTGAGGGCGAGATAACTTTCGAAGGGCTTAAAGAGGCTTACGCAGCCAACCGCACCTCCTACACGCCCACAGCACTAGAGATTAAGATCCGCGGTGCGGTCAAGTCAATCAGCTGCGAGTACGTCAACGTACTCTCTGCCATGGACATAACTAGCTCCAAGACGATCGAGCAGCTCAGTCTCAAAAACAGCTCCATCACCAGTCTACAAGCGAAAAACGTCACATCGCTCCAGAAGCTAAACTGTGCCTACAGCTCTCTCCCCACACTTGATCTGACGGGCTGTACAGCGCTCAAGACACTCACGGGCAATGCTAATATGAAGCTCACTAGCGTCACCCTTACAGGCTGTACAGCTCTGGAGGAGGTAGAGCTACAAAACAGCAACATCACCGATTTAGCCATCGCAGGCCTAGTCAATCTGAACAGCCTCAACGTAGCTCGCAACCCTATCAAAGAGCTTAACCTAAAGGGGATGAACAAGCTCTCTACGATAGACTGCCAGCAGAGCGAAGTCACCACGCTAGACTTCTCAGACTGTGTTGCTCTAGAGGACCTCACGGCCAACTCTTGCAAAAAACTTGCTACGATAAAGCTTCCTAGCTCTGACAAGCTCAAGTACATTTACCTACAGGAGGCTCAGATTAAGGAGATAGACCTATCTAATCACGCTGCACTAACTCAAGTCTACCTAGAGCGCTGTGATAAACTCGCTAAGGTGACTGCAAACAATTGTCCCAAGCTTAATCTAGTCAGCGTACACCTCTGCGCTTTGCCTGCAGAGTCTACACTCGCTCTCGTAAAGAGCTTAGCCGATCATGGCGCCGACTACAACGCAGCAAAGCCTGCTCACAAGATCTTTGGCGCAGGCATGAAAGTAACGTATGAAGAGAAAAATGTTTGGACTCCTAAGTCAGCAAGTGTAGCCAGACGCAAGGGTTGGGCTATCTATGAGAAGAATGAGGACACAGGAGATGAGCCTACAACCATCTTTGACTATGCGAAGGTCTCCATCGAAGAGGCACAGCACGGGACGATAGCTCTAGAGGGCTTTGACAAGGAGGATCTGCCCTTTATGCCACAAGGTGAAACCTACAAGGTGGTCGCTACACCTGAGGCTGGATATGAGCTACAGGAGCTCAAGCTCAACGATGATGACATCCTAGAGGCTCGACAGTTTGACCTGATGGGTGATAGCAAGCTCACGGCCACTTTTGCAAAGGCTGGCTCAGTAACCTACGACTACTACCTAACGAAGGTTGATGCTTCAAAGCCTGGTCCCATAACCTATACCTATGGATACAACGAGAACAAGCAGTGGATCTCTCGCACTGCGAAGGATGAAGATGGCAACGTCTCATCTCATCATGACATACGATACGATGAGCAGGGGCGTATATCTGACATTGACATCATGCTATCCTATGACAAGAACGACAAGCCTAGTCAGTTTGCCCACTATACATACGATGAGCAGGGGCGTATAGTAAGACGTCTGATGAAGCTCTTTGACAATGACATGGCTGATATCAAGATCGCCTATCGTCCCGATGGTCAGATAGACTACTGGGTCGAGAGTCTAAAGGCTAAAGTCATGAATGACTATATCTACAACGACAAGGGACAACTCATCGAGGAGCAATTCGGTGAGGCTACGGGAGTAGACACCGATCATCCGACCATTTCAATGGCCTCTGGTAAGATCTTCTACAGCTACAACGACAAGGGTCAGAAGGCTACCGCTAAGTATTCTAGCATTCAGGCCAACTGGCTCTACATGAAGGGCGAGCTCTACTCATGGAATGAGCAGGGACTGCTTTCAAGCGTCCAGGCAGTGAACTATAAGTACGACAAGGATGAAAAAGATCCTGAGAAAGGCAAGCCTACCACAGTCTTCGAACTACGCTATCAGTATGACGACAAGGCAGACACCAAGGTCTTCTGGCCTATGCTCCCGCTGACAGAGGAAAATGGTGGGTTCGGCGAGTTTAGCTACGACCTCAAGGGTTACTGCACCAAGGCTGAGTACTGGCAATATGGCTATGGTAAGCCCAGACACACCCTAGACTTTATCTATGTCTTTGAGGCTTCACCAGTACACCTCCAGGAGCTAGTCGACAGAGGCGCCACAACC
>CAMPUN010000109.1 GCA_946997275.1 uncultured Porphyromonas sp. | reverse complement strand
GGTGCCGAAGAAGATGTTTTCGGGTAGTCCGATGATTGCATCAATGTGATTGTACTCGATGAGGTTCTTGCGTATCTGCTGCTCACTATCGCCACGGTAGAGCACGCCGTGTGGCAAGACGATGGTCATGATGCCATCGGGCTTGATGTGGTAGAGGTCGTGGAGGAGGAAGGCGAAGTCCGCCTTACCCTTGGGAGCTAGCCCAAAGGCTGCGTACCTAGGGTCTGTCTCTTGGTCTGTGGGGTCCCACTGCTGTGAGTAAGGTGGATTGGATACGACGGCATCGACGTAGAGCGGCTCATAGGTGCCGTGTGGATCGGCTTCGTCAAAGTAGGGCCAGTCCTCACGTAGTGTGTCGCCATTGCGTACCTCTATATTGGAGGGGCGGATACCGCGCATGATGAGGTTCATGCGGGTGAGGTTGTAGGTAGCTTGCTTGAGCTCCTGAGCGTAGTACATGATTTGGTCTTTGTCTACTATGTGGCGTGCTACCGACTTACCGATGTTGATGAGTAGGGAGCCTGAACCACTGGTGGGGTCGTAGATCTTGATCTCCTTATGCTCTCTGAGGTGATAGGCGATGATGTCAGACATGAGTACGGAGACCTCGTGGGGCGTGTAAAACTCACCCGCCTTCTTGCCCGCATTGGCGGCGAAGTTGCTGATGAGGTACTCGTAGACGAAGCCTAGCACGTCGTAATCCTGCCGGCCATCGGTGGGGATCTCCTGAATGAGGTTGAGCAGGTCTCGTATGGCTCTACTCTGCTCAGCATCTGAAGCACCTAGCTTACTAAGCCCCATGTGTAGCGTGTCGAAGATGCCCCCGAAGAGCTTCTTGCGACTAGGCTCTATAAGACGCTCGAAGGCTGAGAGGGCGTCTCGCACAGAGGCAACGCTGAAGTCTCTCCCCTGTGCTATCCAGGTGGAGTAGAGATGGTCGTAGGAGATGAAGTAACCGAGGTTTCTCTGCAGGTACTCCCTTGTGTAGTCGTTGCTTTCGTCCAGCATCGTACGTAGCTCATCGTCACTCATCTCTTGGCTCTTGATATAGGTGAGCTCTTTGTCTGAGAGAAACTTGTAGAAGATGAAGCCTAGGATGAAGTCTTTATACTCGTTGGCCTCTATCTTGGAGCGCATCTTATTGGCTGATGCCCAGATCTTGGCAGCTAGTTGGTTCTTATTCATACTTGCTCTGTTGTGGGGCTTGTCTTATATATGGTCTAGGTGGGTGTAGCGGATGAGGACTTCGCGGGTCCTGCCGTCGTCGAAGTGGATGGTGAGCTTGCCGCCCATGGCGCTCTCGATGCGCTCTATCTCACCGTCGCCATGACGTGGATGGCGCACGCGGTCGCCGACGTGGTAGCCGTCGAGGCTCTCGAGGGCGTTGACGGGCGAACTCTTCGCAAGCATCTGCTGGGGGGTTGGCCGTTGGCTGTTAGCTGTTGGTCGTTGGCTGTTGGTCGTTGGCTGGTAGCTGTTGGCATAGCTGCGCACACTGGTCCCGATGGGGGCTGCCTCCTCGTGGAGGGTGTAGTGCGCCCGTGGTAGCTCAGCGATGAAGCGGCTGGGGATCATGAGCTCGGTCTTACCGTTGCGTGTCCGTATGCTGGTATAGCTGAGGGTGCAGAGCTTTTGGGCTCGTGTGATGCCGACGTAGAGGAGTCGGCGCTCCTCTTCGACCATTTCGGCGGTGTCGAGGCTCCGCGAGGAGGGAAGGAGGTTTTCCTCTACACCAGCGATGTAGACATAGGGGAACTCTAGTCCCTTGGCGGCATGGATGGTCATGAG
Source organism: uncultured Porphyromonas sp. (assembly GCA_946997275.1). Classification (GTDB taxonomy): domain Bacteria; phylum Bacteroidota; class Bacteroidia; order Bacteroidales; family Porphyromonadaceae; genus Porphyromonas. Next base: position 3,358 of record CAMPUN010000109.1, on the reverse strand, counting down.
CTGTAGCCGATCCTGTAGGGCGACTCCGCTCTGCTGCTCAACATTGTCCTGGTCTTGGTTGGTCAGGAGGGGGATCTGCTGGGCAAAGGCGCTGAGCAGTTCGGTGCCTAGTGGCTCCTCGGCAAATAGGTTGAGCGGGTCTTGTCGGTAGCGCGCCTCAAACTCGGAGGCACTGCTGACAAACTCCTTGAGGTTGTCGAGCTTGGCCTGGCTCTCGACGGTGTCTTCGCGTGTGAGCTCAGCGACGATGCCACTCTCACGGAGTATATGTGCGATCCACTCCTCGAGCTTGGCGTACTGCTGATAAGCTGTGGCGAGCGAATCGATGAGATTGACGAAGGAGGCTATCTTGTTGCGTACGCCTCGGCTGAGACCGACGGGGTCGGCACTGTCGATGGCGGCGCAGAGAGCGTCATAGAGCGATAGCTGCGGGCTTTGCTGTTGCGCATAGAGAGCGACCTTCTCGAGGGTTTTGTCGCCAATGCCTTTGCGTGGATAGGCGATGGCTCGGCGGAGCGCCAGTTCGTTGTGCGGGTTGATGATAAGCTGGAGGTAAGCTATAGCGTCTTTGATCTCGGCACGCGCGTAGAAGGCCATGCCTCCGTAGATGACGTAGGGGATGCCCTCTGAGAGAAGGACTTCCTCGAACTTACGGCTCTGTGCGTTCGTGCGGTAGAGGATGGTCTGATCAGAGAGCGGTATCTCCTCCTCATCGTGTCGCTGCGTGATGATGTCGATGAGTCGCGTCGCCTCCTCGTCGGACGAGGTGTAGTGGTAGAGCTGTAGCTTCTCGCCCTCGCCGAGGTCGGTGTAGACCTCCTTGGGGATGCGCTGCTGGTTGTGCTCGATGAGGGCATTGGCACTGCTCACGATATGGCCTGTGGAGCGGTAGTTTTGCTCTAGCTTAAAGAGCTTGGCGCCGGCGAAAGCTTGCTTGAAGCTGAGGATATTGGCAATGCGCGCCCCTCGGAAGGAGTAGATGCTCTGGGCATCGTCGCCCACGGCAAAGATGCGGTTGTGGTCAGCGACGAGGTGACGGGCTAGCTCAAACTGCGAGGTGTTGGTGTCCTGATACTCGTCGATGAGGAGGAAGTCTATGTCGCCCTTGATCTCTTGGTGCGCTTCGGGGAAGTCGCGTATGAGGACGTTGAGGAGGAAGAGCAGGTCGTCGAAGTCCATCGAGTTGCTCTCCTTGCAGCGCTGCGTGTAGAGGCTGTAGAGCTTGTATAGCTCGCCCTCATGATTCATCGTATCGTACTTGCGTATCTCCTGATTGGCGGCGTAGGCTTGCGGGGAGATGAGCATATTCTTCGCATCGGATATGCGCTTGAGTACACGCGTCGGGGTGTAGCTCTTGTCGCTAAGGTCTAGCTCCTTGATGCAGTTGCGTATGAGCGCCTTGGTGTCACTGGTATCGTAGATGGAGTAGTCCTGGCTGTAGCCAAGCAGTGGGGCGTAGCGCCGTAGGATACGTCCACAGATGGAGTGAAAGGTTCCCATGCGAAGCCTATAAGCGATGCCTTCGCCAAGCATTTCGCTGACACGTGAGCGCATCTCGCCGGCCGCTTTGTTGGTAAAGGTGAGTGCGTAGAGTCGCTGGGGGTTCCACCCCTGGTCTACGAGGTGAGCCAGCTTGTAAGTGATGACGCGGGTCTTGCCCGAGCCCGCCCCAGCGATGACTAGGGCGGGACCTTCGTTATAGACGACGGCAGCTCGCTGTGCTTCGTTGAGTGCAGTGAGGTCTACCATATTACTCTTGCTCTTCTTCCTGAAGGATTGAGTCTAGCGTATCAAGCAGGCGGATGCGTCGCTTGGGATCGGCGATGGCGTCACGTAGCGCCTGGAGGAGCTGGTAGGGGAGCGCCTCGTCGTCGCATACGGGCTCCTTGCTCGGAGTGCTCGGCAGTTGAGGCTCGTAGGTGCGGATGGTCGGGTCATCGGGCAGGAAGGTGACCAAACCCTCGAGACGCTCGGGGAGACGCTCGGGGAGGTCTGTCATCGGGAAGAACTGCTTGGCATCCTCTATAAAGAGGTAGGTCGGCCCTAGCAAATAGGGGTCGATGTGCTGCGTGATAGAGGAGAACTGCAGGGGCGTGAAGAGCGATAGGTGCGGTACCGAGATGTAGAGATGCTTGATGGCAAGTCGCTTGAGCGCAATGGAGATGGGATCGGTCCACTTGCTGAGCTTTTCGCCACAAGCGACAAAGACTAGGCTGTAGGCTCCTGAGATGCTTGTGTTTTGTCTATTCACCTCTGAGGAGAGCGCCACGGTAACGCCCTCTGTGACGCCTCTCTGGTCGAGGAGCGTGTACCAAAGGCTTTGCTCCGCCTCACTGCGCACCACAATCAGCATGCGCCCAGCGTCATGGACCGAGACGAAGCGCATCAGCGCTATGATAGGCTCTATGATGGTCTCGCTATGAGGCGCTGGTATGATGCTGTAGCTCTGGTGCAGAAGCTTGTAGAGCGTCTGGCGCATCTCTGGGCTAGCGATGGACTGGGCATAGGGTTGCGGTAGCTCGCCATCGGGGAGTGTGCGGGCGACTAGTCCGCGCCAGTTGTGCAGACGGAGATAGGCTCGGATCATCTCGTAGACATCGTCGTAGCACTGGAAGGTGCTGGAGAGCTCCTTGGCCTCTTCTGTTATTTGGTCTATGAGGTGGTAATGCTTCGGGGGAAGGAGCGTCCCCTCGAAGTAACGTGCCTGCCAGTCGGCGTAGAGTTCCTCTTTGCCCTTGCCTATGCTGCACTCGATGGTGCGTCCGCCCTTGTAGCTGATGAAGATAGAGGTGCGGTCTGGCTGGAAGGGTGTGGTGCCCCAGGGATAGCCAGGGACCTCCTCCGAGAGGTAGTTGATGACCGCCTCGACGTGCTTGCAAGTGCCTAGCCCGCTGGTGCGAAAGTCTAGACAAGCGCAATAGTTGCGGTCGCTCCGTACACCACGGAAGGCGACACGATAATGATTTGAACCGCTCTGCACCATGTAGTCGCCCCAGATGCGGTTGTTGTCTAGGTGCGAGACGGTAAATTCGTTTTGCTCGGCAAACTGCTTGCGAAGGGCTATCTGCCATGCTTCGACGCTCATGCCTTCGGGGCAATAGCGGTTGGAAAGCTTCTTGGGATCTGTCTGTTCCATAATCCAGTAGATAAATAGGTGTCTATGAGTGAGAGGCCGATGAAGCCTGCTCGTCTGATTCAGTCGTTGGGGTGCGCTGCATCTCCTCCTTGAGATACTGCGCTGTGTAGCTCTGCTTGTCTGGACACTGAGCCATCTCTAGAGGCGAGCCTGCGAAGATGAGCTCACCGCCGTTGCGTCCGCCCTCGAGTCCCATATCAATAAGGTAGTCGGCGCTCTTGA
>CAMPUN010000108.1 GCA_946997275.1 uncultured Porphyromonas sp. | reverse complement strand
CCACGGAGGGCCGAAATAAAAGTTCGGAAGAATGAAATGAAACTTCGGAAGAAAGAAATCAAAGTTCGGAAGATTTTTTTCGTTCCTCACTGAAGATTCAAAGATCTCCACCGAGGGATCCTTCAAATGCCTTGATAGTACCGTAGATAGACTCATCCTAAATAATGCGTCAGCCTGGCTCGATGATAGCGAGGTGTGCTGTATCTGCGCGCTTTTTCGTACCTTTGTCACTAGAAGTGGATGAGTCACTAGATCGACGCGCTCACCAGCTGTACGGAGACAAAGAGTTGCACTGTACGATACAGCTCATATGGAGAGACTTACGATCTGCTACGGAGGTAGTTGTGGCTCTGTATCGACCTAGATGACAACGACCGAGCAGAGCGTCCGACATCACACAGGACTGACCCATCACTCACCCTATTCACACATGACACACCTTACTTAGGTAGGCCCCTCATCCTAGCTAGCCTGTCTCGCCACAGCTCCTGCTAGTGAGTTGGTTCCCTTGCCTCTATCATCTCACCTGTAGCCTCCACGCAGAGGCTCAGCGCTGTAGCGTGATAGCCCTTTGCAATAAGCGGTGAGGTGCATTGATCCAGCAAACATATTACACACCATGCAGAAGTATACCATCGTAGATCTCAACGGTATGACGGAAGAGCAACTCAAAGAGATTGCCTCCCAGCTTGAGATTACCAAGACGGCCTCCGAAAAGAAGGAGATCATCTACCAAATCCTAGACGCACAGGCTGAAGCTGTCGCTACGCAAACTGTCGAGCAGCAACAGCAGGGCAAGAAGCGCAAGCAGAGCGACTCACGCAGCGACCGCGCCAACAAGGAGGAGACGAAAGAGTCTAAAGACGAGAAGGAGCGCCCCGAGCGAAAGAGTCGCACCAACTCACGACAGAACAAGCGCCCCGCCAAAGGAGACTCAGCTGACCAGCCGACAGAGATAGACCGCCAGGAGGCTATCGCTATCGTTGAGAAGGCTGCCGCAGCTCAGTCCGAAGATGGCGACACCAAGCCGCAAGAGTCCAATCGCTCGAAGCGCAACAATAATAAAGAGCGCAACAACAATAAGGAGCGCAACAATAACAAGGAGCGTAACAACCGAAATAACAAGCGCCAGGAGCCTGCTGATCAGACCGACATTGAGGACAAGCAGGAGCATGCGGAGGAGACACCCATGGTCTTCACCCATCCCGACGCAGACTCACTGCTAGGCGAGGTACTAGGCGAGTCGCACAAGGAGTCGCGAGAGAAGGAGACAGACTCTGACGACCCAGCTCACAAGGGCAAGCAACAACCTAACAAGAGCAAAGAAGAGGAGGAGCCCTCATACGACTTCTCCAATATACTGACCGCTAGCGGACTACTAGAGGTTGCCCAAGATGGATACGGCTTCCTCCGCAGCTCGGACTACAACTACTTCCCCTCGCCAGACGACATCTATGTCCCAGGGGACATGATCAAGAAGTGGCACCTCAAGACGGGTGACGTCATCGAGGGCAGCATCCGTCCGCCCAAGGGGAGCGAGAAGTACTTCCTACTCCAGAACATCCTCCTCGTCAACGGACGCCATCCCAAGGACAATCTGGATCGAGTCTCCTTTGACATGCTGACTCCCCTTTTCCCAGAGGAGAAGTTCAAGCTAGAGTCTCAAGGCATCGCAGCTGTCTATGACAAGACCGCCATGCGCATCGTGGATCTAGTCACCCCCATCGGCAAGGGACAGCGCGGCCTCATCGTAGCGCAGCCTAAGACGGGTAAGACAATGCTACTCAAGGACATTGCCAACGCTATTTCCGCAAACCATCCTGAGGTCTATATGATCATTCTCCTGATCGACGAGCGTCCTGAGGAGGTGACCGATATGGCTCGCAATGTCAATGCGGAGGTTGTCGCCTCTACCTTTGACGAGCCTGCTGACCACCATGTGAAGCTCGCTGAGCTGGTGCTCGCTAAGGCGAAGAGCATGGTCGAGAGCGGTCACGATGTGCTCATCATGCTAGACTCAATCACCCGTCTCGCCCGTGCTTACAATACGGTACAGCCCACCTCGGGCAAGATCCTCTCGGGAGGTATCGAGGCGAATGCGCTGCAAAAGCCAAAGCGCTTTTTCGGTGCTGCGCGAAACATCGAGCACGGCGGTAGCCTCACCATCTTAGCAACGGCTCTGACCGAGACCGGCTCCAAGATGGATGACGTCATCTTTGAGGAGTTCAAGGGTGCCGGCAATATGGAGCTACAGCTTGACCGCCGCTTGTCCAATAAGCGCATCTTCCCCGCTATTGATATCCTCGCTAGTAGCACCCGTCGTGACGATCTCCTACTAGACTCGACGACGCTGCAGCGCATGTGGATCCTACGCAACCACCTCTCTGACATGAATACGGTGGAGGCGATGGAGTTCCTCAAGCAGCGCATCGAGCTGACGGAGACAAACCTTGAGTTCCTCGCCTCGATGAACGACTAGTTCTCGACGAATCGCTAGCTTTCAAACACTTAACGGAAACAACTGACACTTCCGCTCCGCACCACACGCTCCAATTCGTGGAGATTGCTTAACTTTGTGGTGAGGAGCGGAAGTCTTCTTTCCCCTCTCCCGAGGGTGCTACGCCAGGTAGCCTCTCTAGACTCGTAATCATCCACTCTTAGCCTGTACATCTCAATGTATCGCATCGGAGATATCTTAGAGCAAGCTCTACTACTGCACGACTGCGTCGTACTCCCCACGATAGGAGCCTTCATCGTGGAGCAAACGCCGCCACTCTATGACCAGGATCTCAATATCATCACGCCAGCAGGACAGCGCATCTCCTTCAACGCCTCTCTAGTCGAGCGTGACGGCATCCTGGACAGTTGCTACGCTCGTACCCTAGGGCTCTCCGTACGCAGAGCACGTCTCGTGGTAGACTCCGACGTGACCGTCATCAGGCACCAGCTATACCAGTCGGGCTCGCTGACTATCGGCTCCAACCTCGGCACCATCACGCTACAGGAGAGTGGCGAGCTACTCTTTACCCCAGTACAGGAGCGTCAAGGGCTCAGGTCAATACACTCTTACGGGCTCTATCCGCAGAGCTGCTTGCTACCTACCGTTGCGCCCTCCGCTCATGCCACTGCCGAGCCAGCCAGCGAAGCGAAGAGTGACCGGAAGTACTGGACGATCCGTATCAATCGGACCGCCACCAATTGGGCTGCAGCAGGCGCTATATGCCTTCTGTGCCTACTCCCCATTAGCTCGGACAGTCACCCTGACCGATACAGTGCAGGCTTCGTACCTTACGGTTGGCTCGATGAGGCGAGCGTGGTGACGACAGAGCAAAAGCAAGCCTTGTCGGGTAGCGAGACAACAGCCACGCAACCCAACAAGGCAACAGAACAAGCAGAGATCGTCTCTGCTACACCAGAACAAGCTTCGGAAGCTCCCGCCGCTCACGCTCTACTGATCACACATGACGAGGCGCTACAGCAAGGTAGCCACGCAGTCGTCGTAGGCGTCTTCAAGGGGCCCAAGCGTGCAGAGCGGTTTATCCAAGAGGTTAGCGCCGACCCAGCTCAGACGGAGGGCGTCTCTCTGCAGATTGTAGAGGAGTCCTCTCGCTGTCTCGTCATCGCGGGCATTCGCTCCTCCGAGGAGCGCGCAGGCGAGCTGCGTCGCACGGTCTCTGCGCTATCCGATAGCTTCGCAGGAGCCTGGATCTACGCCCTTTAGTAGCGCAATCAGCACTCTTTTATAGTAGCGGCGTGAGCAGACGCATCACCCCATGGGCGATACGTCTCCACAACCTATTGCGCTGCAGGGTGACTCTATGACATAGCGAGCGAGCTTCCTCAAAGCTATCGACAAACTGCCGTGCGACCTCCGAAGAGTAGACGATGGTGGTCAGATCAAAGTTGTACTCGAAGCTTCTAAAGTCCAGATACGGCGTGCCCGTCAGCACGCTCTCCCCATCGACCACCGCATAGGTTGCCTCACGCAAACCATCGTAATAGTATATTTCCACGCCAGCCCGCAGCAAGTCGGTAAAGAATGCGTGCGAAGCCTTAGGCGCCAGTCGGCTACGACCACGACGAGGCAGGATCACCCGCACCTCTACTCCTGAGAGCGCCGTGGAGATGAGCGCTCGCTGTATGCTAGAAGTGGGGATCAGGACAGGAGTCTCGATGTAGAGCGACCGACGCGCCTGTAGGAAGGCATGCGTGAAGATCATCTCTAGCGAGGGGAAGTCGTCCGTAGGGTGCGTCGGGAAGATCTGTAGCTGGATAGGCGTAGACGTTGTCTGCATAGCGGGGAGCTGCTGTGGCGAGAGCAGTTGCTGTGTCGCCACGTACCAGTCCAGCGCAAAGCTGTACTCCAGCTGTCGTACCGCTGGTCCGCTTATGCGCAGATGAGTCGTCGCCAGAGGAAAGAGTCCCTCACGCAGATGCGAGAGCTCCGAGAGAAGAATGTTTCCCCCTGTAAAGCCCACGGCACCGTCCACCACCACGAGGTTACGATGGTTGCGATAGTTCACACGGCTCGTCAGCAGCCTAAAGCGTACGGGGAGAAAGGCAGCCACCTGTCCGCCCAACTGCGCCATACGCTTACGGTAGCGACGGCTCAGGTTGCGAGACCCTACGTCATCGTAGAGCCAGTAGAGCGACACTCCCTCTTGAATGCGCTCCGCGAGTAGATCTAGTAAGACATCTAGCCACGGTCCCTCCTCAATACGATACAGTTCAATGTAAATATAACGCTCAGCTCGTGAGATCGCTTCACGACAAGCTGAGAGCCACGCTCGGCTGTCGTCATAGTGCGTCAGCTCATAAGCAGTCGTCAGGGGCGTATCGCTCATCCGCTCTATCAGCGAGGAGAGCGACTGCAACGTATGATCAGCATCCTCCGCCACATCCGTACTAGGGAGGGAGTGCGTCTCTGTAGCCGCGTCCGAGAGAGCCTTTCTCACCTCCACATCAATCAGCTGCTTGCGCCTCAGTGAGTAGCCAAAGATGATATATAGTAAGAGCCCCACGACTGGTAGAAAGATGACCACCAGGATCCACGGAATCGAAGAGACCGCACTACGCTCCTCTCCGAGCACGATCACTATGCCCCCAATGACCGAGAGCAAGTAGAGGACGAAGAGGAGCAGATCCATTAGGAGAGGATTGTTAAGTCATACGGATGGCTTTCGCTATAAGC
>CAMPUN010000107.1 GCA_946997275.1 uncultured Porphyromonas sp. | reverse complement strand
GGTTCCAGTTCTCTGTACTGAAGGCGTACACCGTCAGGTATGGGATGCCCCGCTCGGCTACGGCACTGAGGATAGTCTCCAGTGCATCGACACCCTGCTTGTGTCCATAGCTACGCGACAAGCCTCGTCGCTGAGCCCAGCGACCATTGCCGTCCATGATGATGGCTATATGTTGCGGAGTCTGCTGTTTCATCATTTTGGTGTCTGCCAGTTAGGGTAGCTGTCCGATCCGTGGCAAGGTTCGCTACGCTTGCCAAATTCATAGGTTATACTCACGATCAAGCCTATCGTAGCGTCGCCCCCTTTGATCCAGTTCGCAGGCATCCCGTAAGGGTTGTTGAGCCAGCCCGTCTGCTCCGTAGGCGTGTCCAGGTGGGAGCTAAGGTAATAGATACCTTGCAGCGTGGCGATCAGGTTAAGGCGATTGCGAAACTTGTACTTGATCCCCGTCTTAATGCCAGCCCCTGGCAGGAAAGCCATCTTGTGCCCCGAGAGCGTCGTCCCGACACTAAGGCCAGCACCTATATAAGGTACCAAAGAGCGAGTCTGCAGGTAGCGAAACTTGTCGCTGTAGTGAGCGAAGTTGTACTCCGCCCAGCCGTTTAGCGTCAGCAGATGAGAGGCTCCACGGGTAGCTTGATTAGCCTCCCTAGCCTGCGGATAGTCTGTCTGCGCATAGCGACAGTCGAAGGGGAGGAAGCTGTAGCCCAGTTCGCCCGAAAAGGCCAACCGGAAGTTGTGATTGTAGCGAAAAGCGGCTCCGCCCGTTCCCCCTATCGGAACGAAGGGAATACGCCTATTGGCATTCCCCAGATAGGACGCAGCGCCTACATATCCTCCCATCTCATAGCGATACTCCTGCGCCGTCAGCGAGACAGCGCAGAGCATCAAGAGGAGAGGAGCCAGAAGGCAGGAGCGGGTCGGCATAAGTCTGCTGGGGTATACTTACTGAAAGCGAATAGGTTGCCCGATCCAAAGCGTAGGAGCCCCACCCTTTAGTCCGCCAAAGAGGTAAATGCGACCATCATCGCCACGGTAAAGCGCTAAGCCACGCTGCTGCGTCTGCGACTTGTCATAGTAGAGAGCTGGAAGTATCGACTCCTCTGTCAATGGCTGCCATACAGTGCCGTGGTCTAGCGATACATAGGCCCGCATCGCTGGTTGCCCAGCTTGCTTAGGACGAGCTGCAGGCTTGACAAGCAGTATCGTCTGGTCTTGTGGCTCATAGATCATAGCTCCTGGCAGATTGCTCGGCCAGATCTTGCTTACCACTTTGGCATCGTGAGGCGTAAGCCAGTCACGGCCGTTGGAAGAGGTATAGACCAGTGCCGTGGTATCTGCTACGGAGCCCCCGACTAGCAGAGCCACAGGATGATGCTCGATGGTGAGCGAGAGACGAGCGTTGTCCTCTAGGGGGAAAGCCTTCGGCACTCGTATGCCTCCCTCACTGCCGAAGTGTACGCCATCGGTAGACTTCACAGCCACAAGAGGGGTATTCGATCCTCTATAGTATAGGTTGCCCAAGAGGTAAGAAGCTCTACCAGGCAAAGCGTTGCTCTGGTTCCACTTACCACCCTGATGCTCATAAATGGTCATCTGCCCGCTCTCCTGCAGACAGAGGATTGCGTCACTGCCACCCTGCTCTGCGATGTCCATAATAGGTGAGTCGAGCATCTTAGGTATCGTCACCTCTTGCCATAGCTCAGGCTCCTTGTGTGAGGCGCGCCATAGATGCCTCTCGGTAGCGGTGCGAGCGAAGTAATAGTAAGCCTCGCCATTGTCCACAAGACGGCTCAGGACGATATTTTCATTCATCGCTACGGCTGGCGCTGCGTGCGCTGACTTCGTCCATGTGTGGGTGTAGGGGTCACGGTCGTAGATGTTTATCTTGAGCTTGTACTCCTTGGTCAGAGAGGCATTCTTGCGATGTTGCATCACGATGCGCACCCCATCGGCATACTTGGACATGTTGACCGTGTCCAGCCCAGATGTCGAGGGCTGCTCGACACCGCCTATATAAACCTTAGGCAGTGCGTCTGGAGAAGCTGTTATCTTCAACTTAACCCTACCTATTTTAGTTCCCTTAGGTAGCGAACGAGCGTTGTATATCAGCCCTTTACGGTGATCTATCGAGAAGATTGTCTTCTCCAGCTCCGGGACAGACGTGTCACTCATCTTGAGCTCTGAGATCAGTACGCTCTCTACCTGCACATCCTCAACGAGCGCCTTGCGCTGGCAGGAGGGCAAGCTGACGAGCGGTAGCAAAGCTACAGCGAGGAGTAGGTATCTATGGAGAGATTGTATCGTGCGAATCATATAGAATACTTGATATGAAGACAAAGATACTACTTCCCGCGAAAATAGAGGAAATTAGAGGTTAGAAGTTAGAGATTAGACTTTAGAGGTTAGAGGTTTGCAAAGGTAATAAGAGAGAGCATAGAGGATGAGCTATGATGCACTCAAGATCGGTCTGTAATCTGCAAGCGTCTCAACAGCCCCTAAAGAAGAGCGAACCAGAGGGGAGAAGTTAGAGGTTAGACTTTAGAGATTAGAGGTTAGAGATACTACACGCCAAAGGATACGAGAAGAGATCTAACCTCTAAAGTCTAATCTCTAAAGTCTAATCTCTAAACTCTAATCTCTAAATTCTAACCTCTAAACTCTAACCTCTAATGCGACACATGCACCCGCTTGGTGGCTGGCACCATCGTCAGCCTCTCCTGCACGCGCTCCGTCACAGCCGTGGCTAGCTCAGCGAAGTAGTGACTCATCACCTGGTCACTCTGCGCGGCTATCGGCTCTCCCGCATCGCCAGCCTCGCAGACACTCTGCACGAGTGGCAGCTGACCCAAGAGCGGGATGTGAAGCTCCTCGGCCAATCGCTTGCCTCCGTCACGACCAAAGATGTAGTACTTATTGTCCGGCAGCTCGGCAGGCGTAAACCAAGACATATTCTCCACCAAGCCGAGGATAGGCACATTGACAGGATCCGTCTGGAAGAGGTTGATCCCCTTCATCGCATCGACGAGCGCCACCTCTTGCGGTGTAGTCACCACGATAGCGCCCGTTAGTGGGAGCGTCTGCACCAGTGTCAGAGCTATATCGCCCGTACCAGGAGGCATATCGATGAGCAGGTAGTCCAGCTCTCCCCAGTGCCCCTCGGTAAGCATCTGCTTGAGCGCATTTGAAGCCATCGTACCGCGCCATAGGAGCGCTTGGTTAGGACTCACGAAGAAGCCGATGGAGAGCATCTTGATCCCCTCCGTCACGACGATCGGAGCGATGCGATCCTTACCGTCCACCTCCTCAGCCACAGGCCGAGCGTCCTCACAGTGAAACATCTTAGGCATCGACGGACCATAGATATCGGCATCGAGGAGCCCCACTCTATACCCTTGGCGAGCTAGAGCCACTGCCAGATTGCTCGTGACCGTACTCTTGCCCACGCCCCCCTTGCCACTGAAGATGGCGATCGTGTTAGAGACCATCGGAAGCGGGTTCTCCACCTCAGGCTGCTCAGGCTCCTCTCTAAAAGTAGCCTTGATACGCCCCGCCACATCTGCCTTCGCATCCAGGAAGGTCAGGATAGCGGTCTCAGCCGCTTTGACCACGGAGCGAGCAAACGGGTCTCGCACACGGGGAAAGTGTAGCGTCAGAGAGATCTGTCGACCCTCGATCTGTATGTCGTCTGTCACGATACCGGACGTGACAATGTCGGTACCGGTACCTGGATAGCGCACATTGCGTAGCGCATCGAGTACCTGCTCGGTTGTATAGCTATTCATATCTTGTTTCGGTTACTTGGTCTGAGCTTTTATTCTTCCTGAGCGAACGCACGCTCCACTTGATGCAGGAGTCCCCCGGGGACTTGCGACCAACTGGTATAGTCGTCATGCTCCGGCTCACTTTCGGGCTCCAGCCACTGCTCGCGCATAGGTAGCGCAAAGCGGATATACTTGATCACCTTACCTCTGCCCAGCCACTGCTTCTCGTAGTGAGTCAGGACACGTGGTATGCCGTACTGTGTCAGCAGAGTTTCCTCTTGGTAAAGGTCTGGTAGCGCCACGATAGGCTTCACGCCATTGACCTCCAGCAAGCTCAACGTGTACTCATAGAGGAAGGTGCTATCGGTCTTAAGGTGCACCACCCCATCGGGCTTGAGATAGCGGTTGTAACTAGCCAAGAAAGCTGACGAAAGAAGTCTAGCACGTGTGCGCTTCATCTGCGGATCGGGGAAAGTGATCCAGAGCTCACTCACCTCACCAGGGGCAAAGGCAAGTGGAAGTAAGTTAATGTCCGTACGCAGGAAGGCCGCATTGGTCAGCCCTTTGTCTAGAGCCTCCGTAGCGCCATGCCACATACGTGCTCCCTTGCGGTCCACGCCAATATCGTTGTGCGTATCATCTTGCTGAGCCAGTGCCACCGTGTACTCACCCCGTCCACAGCCCAACTCTAAGACGAGCGGACGATCCGCATCAAAGGCTCGCTCACTCCACCCGCCAGCTATCTCTCCCGCCACCTCTGGAGAGGAGAGCTCCGCATAGCCATACTCATACACGTTGGGATAGCTATGCAGGTCGGCAAATTTCTCCAGTTTACGTCTGGCCATAGGCGCTCTTCAGGATCGATTACTCCTGATCCTCATCGGTGTCTATGACATCGACCAGTCCCTCTTCGGCATAGTAGTCGTAGAGCGTGGAGACGAGATCGTAGGCATCGTCCTCATGCATCTTGATCCCCATGTCCTGATTCAAGTGATCAGAGACATAGGCTGCCATTGCGTCTAGGTCTAGGCAGACCTCCTCATCATCGCCCTGCGTCTCAGTATAGTCGTCACAGAGATCCATCACATAGAGAAAGATCTCATCATCGTCATACTCCTTGATAAAGGAGGGATCGAGATGATTGCGTAGGTACTGAACCGCGCCTCGATCGATCTGCTCAAAGTCTAAGTCTGCCATCATTCTATGTAGTCTATATGTATAGGTTAAATGTGTCTCTCGCTCCCATCACTTCAGGGACTGGTAGAAAGCCTCCAAAAGCCGTCCCGCTCCCACGAAGGGGGTGATACGATTCTCCAAGACCTCGTGCTCTATCGACTCTTGAAGTTGCTTGACCTGCTCATTGTCGTAGAAGGAGCGACGAAGCTCCTCGTTGACCGTCTCATACATCCACCACTTCTCTTGCCGGCGACGATTGTACTCAAAGTAGCCACTCTCCTTAGTCGTCTGGCGAAACTCATCGATCATGTCAAAGAGATCTTTGACAT
>CAMPUN010000106.1 GCA_946997275.1 uncultured Porphyromonas sp. | reverse complement strand
CCGATGCGGTTGACGCCGATGACGTAAGCGACATTCTCGATGGCGCGAGCTTGTAGGAGTGCGCGCCAAGCGGTGATGCGGGGACGAGGCCAATTGGCGACGACGAGCAGGAGGTCGTAGTCGAGCGAGCCGTCCGTGTGGGTACGATTGCGACACCAGACGGGGAAGCGTAGGTCGTAGCAGGTGATCAGTCGTATGCGCCAGCCACGATAGGAGACGATGTCGTAGTCCTTGCCTGGCGTGAGGAGGCGGTCTTCGCCAGCTATGGAGAAAAGGTGCCGCTTGTCCTGCGCATAGAGCGACCCGTCGGGGAGTGCCATGTAGGCACGATTGTAGTAGTGTGTCGGTTGCGCCTCCTCGTCCCAGACGAAGGCGGAGGAGGCGATCGCTATCTGATGCTCCTGCGCCAAGGCTCGCAGACGCTCCAGCTCGGGCCCCCGCCAGGGGCGGGCCGACTGAGCCACCTTGAGGTTAAAGCCCGTGAGCATCACCTCCGGGAAGACAACTAAGTGCGCTCCCTCTTCGGCAACCGTGCGTATGTCCTCCGCCATGAGGCGAAGGTTTGCCTCGGGATCTGTCCAGACGATCGGATGCTGTGCGAGGACCACCCGCAGTGTCTCCTGCTCCATCAGCTTATTGCTCTTGCTCGCTAAAGAGATCCGGCTTCTTCGCCTGGTCGGCGTGGTACTTACTCCTTATATAGAGTATGTCCTTGTCGAGGTCTCCCGTCGGGACAAACTGCTCGAAGATGCCGACCCGCTTACGCTTGTAGTCTATCACCGCCAGCTGTATGGGTACGCCCGCCTCCTCGGCAATGTGATAGAAGCCGGTCTTCCATCTGTCCCGAGCTTTGCGCGAACCCTCAGGCGTGATCGCCACGGCGAAGTCGTCCTTAGCACGAAAGCGCGCTGCGACCTGTTCGACCGTATTGCCTTTGTGGCGACGATCTATGGGGATTCCTCCCATCGCCTTGAAGAGCCATCCGAGAGGCGGAACGAAGAGCTCACTCTTCATCAAGAAGTGCGCTCTCTGCCCCACCGCCCAGTAGTATAGCTTGCCCCATATGAAGTCCATATTGCTCGTATGGGGCGCTACACAGATGACGCTCTGCCGTGGATAGGAGGCGGGCTCGATGAGCTGCCAGCCACACCAGCGCAGTATGAGACGTGCTAGCTTCATGCGACGACTAAGCCTCTGGAGTTAGTATCTCGTCAGCGAGCTTATCGATCTCGCCATCGATCTCATTGGCGAAGTGTACGTACTCATGCTTGAGCTTGCTGTAATAGTTGCGAACGATCTTACGCTCGCCCTTACCGTCGGTGTGCGAGATGCGAGCGATGAAGTCATTAGCGCTATCGATCACCTTGCTGATCAGCTCCTCGAGAGCGGGCTTGCGCTCCTCTGAGGCTTTTGCATGCAGGAATGATAGGCTAAAGAGCAGATCCTCAACATCTGTATGTATGATCTTCTTTAGTTTTTTACGACTTGCCATAGTTTAATTGGTTAGTTGATTATTAGCTTACGAAAAATATGATAAGCATCTGTGCCGTCAAGACACGGAGGAACATCGTCAGTGGGTAGACCGTAGCATAGCCCACGGCGGGCGCATCCTCCTCGGTGAGTCCGTTGGCATAGGCCAGTGCAGGGGGATCAGTCATACTACCCGCCATCAGTCCAGAGAGCGTAAGGTAGTTGACCTTAAAGACCTTCTTACCGAGGAAGCCCACGATGAGCATCGGTATGATCGTGATGATAAAGCCATAGCCCACCCAGTGATAGCCGCCATTGATGATCGTATCGACGAAGCCGTCACCAGCGCCGATGCCGACGCAGGTGAGGAAAAGCGCGATGCCGATCTCACGGATCATCAGGTTGGCACTATGTGTCGTGTAGGTCACAAGGCCAAACTTAGGACCGAAGTTGCTCAGCAGGATAGCGACGATGAGTGGACCACCCGCCAGACCCAGCTTGACAGGCTGTGGGATGCCAGGGAAGACAAAAGGAATAGAGCCGAGGAGTACACCGATAGCGATACCGATGAAGATACCGATCAGGTTCGGTTCGTTAAGATGCTTCTGCGAGTCCCCGACCAGCTCGCGCACCTTGTTGACAGAGGCATCAGAGCCTACGACACGTATTTGGTCGCCCATCTGCAGGCGCATACTAGGATGTGCTACGAGGTCCACTCCAGCACGTGTCACACGGGTTACATTGACACCGTAGATCTGACGAAGCTGTAGCTCTCCAAGACGCTTACCGTTGAGCGTTTTCTTAGTGATCGTGTACTTGTTGCTGATGAGGTTTGACCCCGTGGGGATCCACTTCTTACGGTCTATCTCGATGCGCTGTCCGAAGATCGCCTCCGAGTGATCTAGCTCGTGAGGCTGTCCGATGACGAAGACACGGTCATGCTCCTCGAGGATAGTGCTCCCCGTAGCGACCGTGATCTCCTGCGTCTCATGATTATAGTGCCGTGACACGACGATGTCGCCATGTGTGAAGTAGCTCGAGAGTAGATCCATGATGG
The DNA here is from genome assembly GCA_946997275.1 of uncultured Porphyromonas sp. Taxonomy (GTDB): domain Bacteria; phylum Bacteroidota; class Bacteroidia; order Bacteroidales; family Porphyromonadaceae; genus Porphyromonas. The sequence continues at coordinate 2,785 of CAMPUN010000106.1, read as the reverse complement.
ACTTGCCAAAGATAGCGGGATTTGCCACAACAAAGGAAGCCGCACGAGCCGTGTGCTCCAAGGCATCATCTTGAGAGACGAAGTCCTGCTCCTCCTTGCGGATATTGACACGTAAGACAGCGCGTACCACCATCATAGAGAGGATGATGCCGATCACCCCCAGCGGGTAGGCGACCGCATATCCCATCGCTATCGAGGGGTCAGACGTACCCATGATGTCTGTATAGGTTTGCTCCGCAGCACCTAGGCCAGGCGTATTCGTCACAGCACCCGAGAGGATACCCACCATCGTTGACATAGGTAGTCCCGAGATATACTTGATAGCGATCGTGACGCCCACGCCGAGCATGACCACGAGGACCGCCAGGAGATTGAGCTTCAGACCGCCCTTCTTCAGTGAGGGGAAGAAGCCTGGTCCCACCTGGAGACCGACCGCATAGATAAAGAGTATGAGGCCAAACTCCTTGACAAAGTGCAGAACCCCAGGCTCGATCTGCATCCCTAGAGCACCGAAGAAGATACCCACGAAGAGTACCAGCGTCACCCCTAGGGAGACCTTGCCGATCTTGATGCGTCCTAGGAGCATCCCCACGGCGATGACTAGGGCTATCAGGAAGACCGAATGTGCGATCCCCGTGCCGACAAATAAGTTTTCAAACCAGTTCATTGTACAATAAGCTTTTTACTTGATGTGATATATATAAGATGTGTCTGCGTAGCGTGGCTACTTACCTTTGAGCAATTGGTGATAAGTGGTCGGGTCACCGAGGAGCGACACAGCACGCTGCGCCACCTTGTCGCGTGACATATAGTACTCCAGTCGACCCTCATCGTAGTAGCAACGTGAGAGGATCTCCATATTAAGGTAGTCACGGATGAAGCCTTCGTACGTCTTCATCAGCCGAGGCGTGTCAGCCCGTAGACTCTTCTGAAATGCGGCAAACTCGTCCGACACCTCGTCGTAGCGCTGCTCCCCCTTGAGCGCTTCCTCCACCTTCTTGACCAGTTCGTCGGCAATAGACTTAAAGGTAAAGCCACTCTCTATCACCTTCTTCTGATAGGCTGCATAAGCCTCATCCCCTAGATCGAAGCTCCTGAGCGTACTCCGCTCGGGAGCTTTGTGCGTTAGTAGGTAGTCGGTGACAAAGTCATAGGTAAGCGTGTCAAAGAGCAGAGTCCCTAGCAGCGAAGGGATCGAGTCTGACGGACAAACGATGTCGGGCATAATGCCACCGGCAGCATAGACGGTGCGTCCTCCCGTAGTTGTGTAGGGAGTACCGAGCGAATCAGTCGCATTGACCTGCTCAGCACCACCACGATGGTTGTAGGAGAGCTTCTGTATAGAGCGTCCACTAGGTATGTAGTAGCGAGCCGTGGTCAGCTTGAGCAGGCCCCCATCGGGTAGCTCGAGGGTGCCCTGAACCAGTCCCTTGCCAAAGCTCTTGCGCCCCACGATCACCGCACGGTCATAGTCCTGCAAAGCTCCCGCCACGATCTCCGAGGCGGAGGCTGAGCCCTCGTTGATCAGCACGACAAGCGGTATTTTCGTGTCGAGAGGCTCTTTGGTCGTCTTGTAACTGTTGCTCTGCTGCGGATAGCGCCCCTTGAGCGAAACGACCGGTTGCCCCTTGGGGATAAATAGATTGACCAGCTGTATCGCCTGCTCCATCAGCCCGCCTCCATTGTCACGAAGGTCTAGGATCAGCCCGCTCAGCTTGCCCCCAGCCTCCTTCTGTAGGCGGTCGTAAGCCTTGAGAAACTCTTGGCAGGTGGAGGTGGAGAAGGTATTGAGCGAGATAAAGGCCACACGACCATTGAGTAGCTCCGCATAGGAAACGGGACTCAAGTCGATGCGCTCACGGTCGAAGGTAACCGTCAGCGAGTCCCGCGCATAGCCCGGTCGGCGCACCACCAGTGTGATAGGCGTACCCGGCTCGCCACGGAGCTCATTGCGCACGTCGACCACCTTCGTGTGAGAGAAGTCCTTGCCGTTGATTCGCCAGATGACGTCAGCCGGGCGTAGCCCCGCCTTGTCGGCCGCTTTGCCCTGCATGAGCGAGCCAATGATGACGACCGAGTCTTGATGCTGTCGTAGGATCGCCCCGATACCTCCGTAGAGGCCCGTCGTACTCTCCTCAAAGGCTTTCGTCTCCTCCTCGTTGAAGTAAACCGTGTAGGGGTCCAGCTGCTGTAGCATATAGGTGAGCGCACCGTCGTAGAGCGTGGTCAGATCGACCGTGTCAACGAAGAAGTTGCGCACATTGCTCAGCACGCTCCCCATCACCGCCATGGTGGTGGTAAAGTCATCCGACGAAGCCTTCTGTCCCGCAGCGGAGCGTGACGACGAAGGCGCTTGAGCTGTCAAGCTCATAGGCGCTAATGAGAGCAAGCCCAAGAGCAAGAGACCGATAAGGCGAGAGGGGAAAGAGAGTTGTTTCATGCGATACTTACGACATTGCTACAAAGGTACGGAATAAGTAGATATCACCGCGCCCAGCTAGAGGCTCCGCATCCTCCTATCGCCACCGATAGCTCCGACACTCTCCCTCTTGGATATAATCGATAAATTCTTGGTTCAAGAATGATAAGACAAAGTCGTCAGTTCACACTTTTCGCTCATCTTCGACATTGGGCAGTTCTTTCCGTCCTATTTATTGACAGATGCCTTCTAGCCCAATAGTGTTATATTTGCCATTGAAAAGGGTGGTTTGTGACAGCTTTCACTAGCTCTGCTTTGTTTCAATTACAAACCTACCCTTTTCTCTTTACCCTGCAAAACGTTTAG
>CAMPUN010000105.1 GCA_946997275.1 uncultured Porphyromonas sp. | reverse complement strand
CACATCCTAGAGGCTTTTGGCCACCACTCCTCTTTAAGGTGGAGGGCGATCTAAGTGCATTCCTCAAGAATCATGTCATGCAGGTGACTAATAAAGATGGCGAAACGAAGAACTACTACACCATCCCTGTAGACCTTATCCTAGATGGCGTGGAGACAGGTTGTGAAGGTCAGTTCAAGACGCGTGCGCTACCAGTGACAGTAGACAAGGGGAACTTCTACGTGACGGGCTGCCACCGTCAGCAACTAGCACACCGCAAGACAGAGATGCGCAATGGTCGCACTTATTGGATCGACACCAATGACTCAACCAACGACTACGAGCGCGTACAGGGACAAAAAGCTTATCCTAAGAAGTAAGAGCCTCGCTAAGTCCATCACATCTTAAACTTTCTATCGTAGGGGGGCGTGTATAACTACGTCCCCCTACCTTACCTCACTGACCGCTCACACACTATGGCTATGCTATACAGACATACGCTACTGACGCTCATCACGCTTTGGCTCCTGCTCCTACCAGAGCTCAGCCTAGCCATGTCGTATACGACTCCTCCGCCAGCAATCGGCATCACAGGACGTGTACGCAATGCTAAGGATCATACTCCCATTGGGTGGGCTACAGTAGGGATTAGCGAGACCAATCAGGGAGTAGTCTGTGATGCTGATGGTCGCTTTACCTTGTCTCTCCGACAGGGCGGTACCTACACGCTGGTAGTGCGCTGTGTCGGCTTCGCATCGTATAGTCGCACGCTATCGGTCCAGGGACTAGAGCAGGTTGACATCTCCCTACGTAGGTTGAGCATTGAGCTCCCTGAGGTGGAGGTACTGGGTGCCTACCGTAAGGACAAGAGCGAGGTGGTCATCGGTCAGGAGGCGATGCAAAACATACAGCCAGTCTCGATAAAAGACATCTTGCTCCTGCTCCCAGGCGCTGTGACTACGACGCCTGGCATAGGAGACTTCAAGGGAGTGACCAATCGTCAGGTAGGACAAGACGACAATAGCTCCCTCGGCACCTCAATCATGATAGACGGTGCTCCTATTACCAACGATGCCTCTCGTGTGCAGATGCAGGGGCTGACTGGTATGAGTCGCTTCTCGACCTATCTGCCTGATCGGGCGGTTACGAGGCGTAGCTCGCTCAACTCGGGGATAGATCTGCGTACGCTCTCGACCAATCACTACGACCGTGTCGAGGTAGAGCAGGGTATCAGCTCCGCCTCTGAGGGTAATCTAAGTAGTGGAGCGATCAAGCTACACCCTAAGCGTGGTGTGACGCCCTGGGAGGGGCGTGCCAAGGTAGACCCACTCTTCAAGTTGGCTTATATAGGCAAGGGTATCGCTCTCGGCTCTACGGGCTACAACAGTCTACACATTGGCGGCGATGTGGTAGACTACCGCAGTGATCCTAGAGAGCGACTAGAGCGCTATACAAGAGCTACAGCGCAGCTCTCCTATGCCTATCATAGAGACCTCGGTGATACTGGAGGTGTGCTAGACGTGACCGCTACGCTACACCAGACCGCCTCTATACAAAACAGTCGCACGGACGAGCTGGTAGAGCAGCAAGATGAGCGATACAATACAGAGTACTACCGCACGACACTGGTGGCTAATGCTCGCTGGTCGCCTCAGCTCTCGTGGCTCAGGACTTTGTCGTGGAGATCGACGGTGGACTATACCTACGACCTCCTCAGTCGTAAGTATCTCTATCTATCTGGGCGAGGTCCTGCTGTCATGCCTATCAGTAGGGAGATGGGACTACAAGAGGGCGAGTTCCTCCCCACCTCTTACTACGCTTACTACAAGATGGACAATCAGCCCTTGGCGCTCCAGACCACACTATCGGGTGAGAGTCCTATGGGCTGGCTGGCTCCTCTACAGCAGACACTACTATATGGTGTCGACTACTCCATTGCTAAGAACTGGGGCCGAGGTGCCGTCATAGACCCTTCACGCCCTCCTTATCCTGGTGACAATACGTTTATATGGGTTCGCCCTAACTATGCCATCCCAGCGCTCTCGAGTATAGCAGCCTTCCTAGAGGATCGGCTCTTCGTCTCATTAGGTAGTCACCGCATAGATGGCAACGTGGGACTACGTGCCACGCAGATGCTCAATCTACCGCACAACTATCGTCTAGCGCACGAGATACTCCTCGACCCACGCATCAAGCTATCGTGGACCTATACAGCACCTTCGGGCTTTGCCACGGCTGTGCGCCTAGGATATGGTGTGGCACACAAGCTCCCCACGCTAGACTACCTATATCCAGACAACGTCTATCGATACTTCTCCGCTCTTAACGCCTACTACAGCGACCCTAAGAGAGACCACTTGATGACTTACGCTATCAAGCACGACCCCTCCAACCCTAATCTAAGGGCTATGAGCAATGAGAAGAAGGAGATCGGCATAGATCTCTCTTATCAGCGCTATACGCTCGCTGTGACGCTCTTTCAGGAGGATATGAATAGCGGGTACGCCTACGCTCCAGCCTATTATCCGATCACTTATCCTACCTATCGCCGTCCTATCGGAGGCTCGCTCCCGGCGGGTAAGAGACCTGTCAAGGAGGACTTCTACGAGGACCTTTACCAAGACTTTACCTCGCTCTCAACGGTGCAAAACTCTGAGCGAACGGTGAAGCGTGGTGTCGAGTACCGTCTGCGGACTCCTTACTTTAAGGCTATCCGCACGCAGTTTGAGCTCAATGGAGCTTACTACCACACGCTATACGCCTCTGCTATACCCGTTATGTACCGTCCGGAGATTATCGAGTTCGACGTTAAGTACCCTTACGTAGGTATCTACGGCAAGGGGGATCATCGTCATTACCACCGCATCAATACCAATCTATGGGCTACAACGCACATCCCCGAGTGGGGGGTGATACTGACCAACTTCTTTCAGGTGATATGGTTTAGCAAGTCTTATTATGGGCGGGAGCAGAGCCCTTATCCCTATGAGCTGATGGATCTGAATGGTCGCAAGCTACCTGTGGGTGAGAAGGAGATCGCACAGATGAATGACCTATCCTCTCCGATGCGCTACCTCAATAGATCTCTTGACGAACTCTACTATCGGGCGAATATAAAGCCGATATCTGTGCGTATGAGCTTCAAGGGTACGAAGCAGCTAGGCGAGCACATCCGCCTCTCATTCTTTATCGACAACATTATAGACATCTCTCCGAAGTATCTGCAGAAAGACAAGACGACGGCTCGTGAGTGGGTCGTACCTTACTTTGGACTAGAGACCTCCGTAAAGTTTTAGCACACTATGTATCTACACGCCTTGACCCACGCCTCTCTATCTATCCGTAGCTTCGCCCTTTGCTTACTACTGCTCGGCTATGTAGCGGTAGCAAAAGCGCAGACGCCCGCTTCCCCCTTTATTATAGGGCAGGGAGAGGTCTATAGCTCTGCGCTCCAGAGGTACTATGAGGAGATCACCCCACGAGCTGAGGATAAGCTTGCTAAGGTGTGCTACACAATCCCGACGGAGATACCGCAAGACACGACCTATGCGCTCGTGGGGCTACGGAGTAACTACCTCTCTCAGGACGGGGTCAGAGCTCCTTACGAGGGAGCCACGGAGACGGCTGGAGAGCTGCTGGCGATGGGTGTGGCAAACTTCAAGCATCGAGGTCGTCTCAGTGGCTATGTCTCCGTAGGCTTAGGCTATCAGGGCGCGATAGGTTACTCAGCCATACGACAGCCTGAGTACTACCTACCATACCTTGTCGCTGACACTTCTGGCGGTGCCTATCGCTACGAGCATTATATCGCAGGCGCTCTCTATGCGCTCAGACGAGGTGCCTCAGAGCTGGGCGCTGGGCTACACTTCGCTGGGGAGATAGCCTATAAGTACGAAGACCCTCGTGTCTACAATACGACTGGCACTCTCCAAGCGACCCTAGGCTACAAGCATCACTTTAGCTCGCTAGATCTATCGGCTACGCTACATGCGCTCTATCATCGTAAGTATATGAACTTATGGCTCTGGAGACCTTCACAGCAAGACAAGTTTCCGCTAACGTACGGCTTTGGGATGGTGGATGTGCAGAATACTAAAATCTTCTTTGGCACCTCTCGTATGCACTATATGGGGGGTGTGGCGGTAGACCTATTATTAAGGAGTAGACAGCGTGAGCTCGGAGCTCCTCACTATACGCTCTTACTCTCTGACCAACTCTACAAGATGCGTACGGAAGAGTCGTCCGCTGCTGGGCTCTTCGGGCTCCTTAATAATAATGTGAGACTGCTCAGTAGTGCGGAGTGGGGGAGATGTACCTTGGCTCTAGAGAGTAGCCTACTACATCGTCTAGGCACCGAGTATATCTATGCGACCCATCAGCCAGACGAAGAGCATCTCACGATCACAGATCTACGCCAGATCGGTCAGCGACAGACCTATCGGCAGGCAGACTACGACGCTCAGCTCAGAGGACGCTACCAGATCCCTCTCTCCTCTAGACATCAGCTAGCTCTCTCCCTCGGCGGGGGCTATCACTATCATCAGGAGCTTTACAAGGGGAGCTCTAATCACATAGACTATAGTGTCGTGAGACCCTGGGCGGGCTGTGACTATCGGTACAGCGATCGTCTCTATACGGCTCTCTCCGTGGCGTATCGTCTACCGCTCTCATGGACCTATGTCGTGGAGCGTGGCTACAAGGATCAGCTTGACTACCAGCTAGCTTACCTACCTCTACTGAGCCGGCTCAAGTCTGGTCTAGAGCTTAGATGGCACAGTCAGCTGACCATCTCACTGCCACGTAGCCAAGCGATGACCATAGGCGTGGATGCCTTCTACGCTCCTAATCGACTAACCCCAAGACGACCTCTCTACGAGGGTAGACCGACTACCTCCTCGGGTATATTTAGCCATCCAGAGCTAATCGCGGAGCAAGCACGCTCCTACGGACTCCTCCTCTCCTTGACTTACCATATCTAATTCCTTTGCTTCCGCCCGCCATACCTCTGGAGCGAGATCGCCTCCACGGAGGAATCTGCGAATAGCTCGCTGGAAAACGAACATTCCCCACGGAGGGGCGAAATAAAACTTCGGAAGAATGAAATGAAACTTCGGAAGAATGATTTCGCGCCCACGTGGAAATCTTTTATTTTCCATGTAGCGGTTTGAGATTTACGATGTGGCAAGGGCTCTTTCCTCGTCAAGTTGGTCGAAATGGTGCAGACGGATAGTTGGTGGGGTCGAAATTTTGTTGTAACTTTGCGGTACCAAATAAAAACGGACTCCGACTGAGGAGCTGTTTGATGGGTAGATGTCGAGTCTTTAGCTCAGCTGGTTTAGAGCATCACCTTGACAGGGTGGGGGTCGGC
>CAMPUN010000104.1 GCA_946997275.1 uncultured Porphyromonas sp. | reverse complement strand
TGTATGCTCTCCGCAGCAATCGCCAGCTACTGGGCTATGGAGTACAGCCTCGTTAGCTCCGTGCAGCGTGCTTGCCACTACCTCGCCACCATCTTTGCGGGGCAACCCAACCTCCCCGAGCGACAGCTACTTTGTCCCAAGATATTTAGAGGAAGTCGGAAGAAGCAGCAGCTGTACTTTGACTTTGACCTACAGTACGTGACCAACGAGTCGGACCCCGACAAACTATATAACAAGGTATCCCAATACCTCGAGGCGGGCGGACGCTGGGTGCAGCTACGACTCAAGAAGGCGACCACCGAAGAGCGCATCGAGATGGGACTGCGCCTCCGCACGCTGACGGATTGCTACGAAGCCTGCTTGCTCATCGACGACGACATCATCGCCACCATCGCTGTGGACGCTGACGGGGTTCACCTCGGCAAGCGAGACTGCCCTCCGCAAGAGGCGCGACGCATCCTAGGCGATGACTACATCATCGGCTATACGGTCAATAGCCTCGACGACCTACCTCGTGCCTTGGCGGCCAACATTGACTACATCGGCGTGGGTCCCTATCGAGACACACAGACCAAAGCACTCCTCGCTCCCATCCTAGGCTTAGAGGGTATCTCACAGATAGCTCAGCAAGTCAAAGAGACGAACCGACAGTTCATCGTTCCTCAGATTGTAGCTATCGGAGGCATACGACCAGAAGATGCTGAGACTCTCTTTAGCAACAAAGACATTGACGGCATCGCCGTGAGCGGTGCCATCGAGCACGCCACCGATATGGCCCATACCGTATCGCAGTTATTGCGTGACACATCAAGCTTTCCTAACTAGACATACATTCTAATCTACTATACACATGCAGACTAAGTCATTGAAAATCGGAGATCACGACTTCACCTCGCGCCTCTTCATCGGAACTGGCAAATTTGCCAACAATCAACTAATGTCAGACGCACTCGACGCTTCTGGCAGCGAGCTTATCACCGTCGCGCTTCGCCGAGTAGAGACCTCTGCAGGCCTCCACGATACACTCATTGAGAGCATCACACGCCCCAATGTCATCATCCTACCCAATACCTCTGGAGCACGCACTGCCGACGAGGCGGTCTACGCAGCACAGCTAGCCCGCGAGGCGTTACAAACCAACTGGATCAAGCTAGAGGTACACCCCGATCCTAAGTACCTGCTCCCCGATGCTATGGAGACGCTCCGCGCCACCGAGCAACTCGTCAAGGAGGGCTTCATCGTCATGCCATACATACAGGCAGACCCCGTGCTCTGTAAGCGACTTGAGGAGGTCGGTGCACCTTGCGTCATGCCCCTCGGCGCTCCGATCGGGAGCAATATGGGACTCACCACGAGAGACATGCTACGCATCATCATCGCTGAGAGCACCGTCCCCGTAGTTGTAGACGCTGGTATCGGTCGCCCCTCGCACGCTGCCGAGGCTATGGAGCTAGGAGCCGATGCGGTACTCGTTAATACCGCTATCTCCACCGCTGCCGACCCAGTAGCTATGTCCATTGCCTTTAGAAAAGCTGTCGAAGCTGGTCGCTCAGCTTACGAGATGGGACTGCACCAGCCCGCCACAGATATGACCGCCACCGCCACTTCACCACTCCAAGGATTCTTTGACTAATGACATTCTACGATTATAAGCAGCAGTACAATTGGGAGCAGGAGTGTGCTGAGTTTGACACCTTTACTGCTCAAGATGTAGAGCACGCCATCGCCACAGCTACGCCTACTCTACGCGACTTCAAAGCACTCATCTCCCCCGCAGGAGATGCTTACCTAGACGCTATGGCGACCAAAGCACAGCAGCTCAGCATCGAGCGCTTTGGCAAAACCATACGCATGTACGAGCCTCTCTACCTCTCTAACTATTGCCACAACCACTGCGTCTACTGTGGGTTCAATCAGGAGAACAAGATCGTCCGCAAGGTACTCACCATGGAGGAGGTGCAGGCTGAGGCAAAAGCTATTGCCGACATGGGCTTCACCCATATCCTCCTCGTGGCTGGCGAGTCGCCCAAGCATGCTGGCGTCGACTACTACCGTCAGGTCATCGAGCTCATCCGCCCCATGTTCGCGCAAATATCAATCGAGGTACAGCCTATGTCTGTCGAGGATTACAAAGTCCTCGTCGAGGCGGGCGCTCACTACGTCTGCGTCTATCAGGAGACCTATAACGAGGAGAGCTACCCACGCTTTCACCCCAAGGGGCTCAAGGCCAACTACCGTTTCCGCTTAGAGACGCCCGACAGAGCTGCCGAGGCAGGCTTTCGCAAGGTCGGTATCGGTGCCCTCCTAGGACTAGACAACTGGCGCACGGACGCTTTCTTTACCGCGCTACACCTAGACTATCTTGAGAGCCACCACTGGCAGACCAAGTACTCTATCTCGCTGCCCCGTCTGCGTCCACACGTAGGCTCCTACATGCCCTCAGACCCGATCAACGACCGTCAGATGGTACAGCTCATCTGCGCTTACCGCATCTTCGATCCCGAGGTCGAGATCTCGCTATCCACACGCGAGAGCAGTGCCTTTAGAGATATGGCGGTACGCATCGGCGCTAACTCTATGAGTGCCGGCAGTAGCACGCAGCCTGGCGGTTATGTCAATCCCAATCCTGAGCTCGAGCAGTTCTCGATCAACGACTCACGCTCTCCCGAAGAGATGATCGCTGCTATCAAAGCACAGGGATACGAAGTCATCTGGAAAGACTGGGACCAGTGGATGTAACCCGCATGCCCCAAGACAACAAGGGCAACACGGGCATCGCTGACAGCGCACGATACGCGCGTCAGCTACAGCTCCCCGAGATAGGCCCCGAGGGTCAGCGACTACTCGCTCAGACGAGCGTGGCAGTCGTTGGCGCTGGGGGCTTGGGGGCTCCTATACTTTATTATCTCACAGCTGCAGGCATCGGGCACATCGCCATCATCGACTGCGATGTCGTCTCCCCCTCCAACCTCCAGCGTCAGATCCTCTACCAAGAGTCCGACCTCGCACACCCCAAAGCTATCCAAGCGCAAAAGCGTCTCACCGCACTCAATAGTACCCTCCATATCGAGGCCATCACCGAGCGACTTAATGAGACCAATGTTGCGACCCTACTGGCCGACTACCAGATCATCGTTGACGCTACGGACAACTACCCCACACGCTACCTCCTAGACGACTACACCCGCAGCACCGCCAAGCCCCTCGTGCATGGAGCCATCGAGGGGTGGCGAGGACAATGTACCATCTTTGCGCCCTCCAGTAGTCTACGCTACCGCGACCTGTACAGCAAACCGCACAGTGCAGAGAAGACCGTACCGCCTGGAGTCATCGGCGCCACCGCCGGCGTCATCGGCAGCATCCAAGCAAGTCAAACGCTCCAGCTAGCCTTAGGGCAGACGCCCGCCCTCCTCGGCAAGCTCCTCACCGTCGACCTGTGGCACGGCTCGTGGCACACCTTCGACCTCGCCTGACCCGTCCCCTCACCAGCTATACCACCACAAATATCAGACAATCGTGTCCAAGCTGGTATCCTTCTTCGCTGCAAAGATACTACATGCTCCACGTGAGCTCTTCCTCTCCTGCTGTCAAAGGTCGCGAGCACGCCTCGATGACAACCCACCACCCCGAGTAAGCGCACACATATAGCGCTTCGCCTACTAGAGAGAATGGCTAATATCCCGAAAAGAGCAAAGATCATCTCACTATACGCTCTCCTATTATATATAGTAGAGTAAAATCTTCTGAGCTAAACAAGTGCCTATCAAAGAAAACCTGTACCCGTTTTGACGCTTTCGGGTACATATTGAGTGTGACGTGTACCCAAAACTACTGAATTCGACTTTGCTTCTCGCAAATGTAGGTGACGAAGGAGCAACAAGATACGAGCATATAGAGAGCTTCCTCTGATTGTGGAACATAGTTGTTTTCTGGCTTCATTAAAGCATGCCTTATGCCAGTGTCTTTTTGATTAGCATAGGCATACAACAGGTCGAAAACTTCTTTCAGTAGCGGGTGGATTATAGCTCCACTCCTCTCTAACTTAGACAAAGCTTTACCAAGGGTGTTCTCTTCAGTAATACTGCGGCATAAGCACTCCACGGCAGATATGGACTCCTTGATAGAGTTTTGATAGTCTGCTTGAGGTCTTTGTGAATATAGGCGCAGTGCATTGTTGAGATGCCTACGAATGTTTTCGTGAACAGTAGGACTCTCTAGCGGTTTTTGAATCGCAGAGATTTGCACTTCATCTATAATAGTCGTGACTTGGTCGTTTACAATCCGATAGCCGTAAGATAGTCGCTCAAACTCAGTGTTCAGATCCTGGACAAATTCTTCCAAGAGCCGAAAATAACAATAATCGCTCCTTAAGAACTCAATGATATCCTCTATCAAGTCAAGCTTCTTGTTCCATTCTACTTCTTGTGATGATAGGTATGGGAAAACTACGGAGCCATACCAATCCCAAGTAGCTTTAAACTCCGAAGCTCGTTGATTCATAAACTTAATCCATAGATGCTTTTCCAAGTCTTGATATGAGAGATTACAGGCATCCATACTTTCTCTAAGCGTACTATAGCAGTTACAGATACAGTTTTCTATCTCAGTAGTTATGGTTTCTCGTATGAGTACTTTAGAGGGGCTTACATAGCCATTTCTTTCAGAAAAGTGTAGCATAGGTTCTTGTGTTTTGATGGAAAGTTATTGGTTGATCACTTGCTGGGTGGCAGCTAGCTCTCGATCTGCATAGAGGACCACGTCTCGGATCACGAGCTTCTCAATAGCTCTGATGAAGGTCTCCATTTGAGTATAGTCTAGCTTGTCTGAGCTAGTAGGGAGAGTTACTTTATCTGCTTGAATCTTCTTATTACTGATACTATCTCCCCAAGAGTACCTATGTCTCAAGCTCTTGTCTATACACGTTGTCAAGTATAACTGCTTACGCTTGGTTCGATATTCAGTTTCGTAGAGTCGTAAGATAAGGTTGTGGCTATCATTGGAGAAAAAGTCTTTCTCTTGGTAGGTTACTACAAAAGTCTTTCCTCCTATGAAGATACAGTTCCCCTCAGACAGCATTTCATCCTTGTATGAGACGTACGAGCTAACGGCATTATTCTCTCTACTTGCACAAAGATATGGTGTTGATCCACTTCCAGCGACAACCTCACTAGATAATATGTTACCCGCATTCTTTACTTCAAAGACGGATGTAAGTCGGTAGTCATGCCACTGTAGGTTGCCCTCCTGGAAGTGTTGGATAGCTTGCTGCTCCTCGGGGGTGAGTGTATAGTCAGAGAGACCTGTGACAGTAAGATAAGCTTTTAGCTCAGCGACACGCTGAGCTTTTAGCTCAGCGACAAATCGCTCCATAAACATAAAGTCTATCGCCCCGTCTCGGGTGGGGAGCTGAA
>CAMPUN010000103.1 GCA_946997275.1 uncultured Porphyromonas sp. | reverse complement strand
ACTCTTGAAGTGAGCTACGACATTGAGATTTCCAGAGAGCTCGGTAGCGTACTGCTCTGGGTTGGTATAGTCCACGGGAGCGTCTAGCCCATTGACCGTAAACTTCTCAAACTCATAGCCAGCGTATGCCTCAGCAACGAAGGTTACGTATTTGCCAGCAGGAACATTATCTCCAGAGAATATATCACGGTTACTGAAGCCCTCGGCGTAAGTTGCCTTGACGGTACCAGCCTCAAAGGGATCGGCAGCGAAGGTGACGGTGTACTCATCGTTCGTATCGCCCTCCTTCTTGAAGTAGACCTGAACGTCTGAGTCCTCTTGGATTGGCATTGATAGCATATTGTCATTGCCAGCGAAGGTGTCCTCCTTGCCGTTGACAGTCCACTTCTCTACAGTGTAGCCTTCATTAGCCTCTGCTTGGAAGAACAGGTTTGTAGCATAGTCCACTTCGTCTCCACTTTCTACTGGATAGGGATCGCCAGTGGATGGATAGGCCAAGACGGATAGCTTACCACCTTCAGTAGCTACACTGTAGGTAACCTTTACCTTGCTAGGCGCTGGAGCATTCTGCTTGAAGACAGCCTCTACAGTAAGATCCGCCTTGATGTTGAAGTGAGTGTACTCATTAGGAGTCCACTCATCGACAGGCACCTCCTCGCCATCGACAATCCACTTCTCTAGCACATAGCCTTGGTTGGCCTTAGCTGTGAATGTGGCATAAATGTCGTTAACTCGTTCGCCAGACTGGAAGGGACGCCGTACGAAGTCGTTCCCAAAGCGAACAGCTGTCAAGGTACCACCCTCGGTAGGTGTGGCGAAGAAGGTGACCATGTGACCCTCAGTCGCTGTGCCCTCCTTGAAGTGTGCCTTGATATCGTTGGTACCCTCTATGACCGTGTACTCAATGGTCGCCTGGTTGGGGAAGAGCTCCTCGCCATTGATCGTCCAGCCAGATACAGTGTATCCTGTAGCAGGTGTAGCGACGAACTTGAGTACCTTGCCGACGGGGATAGACTCACCACTGGCCACGGGTGAATCATCTAGCTTGTCTGTACAAGCGAGCCCGCCCTCGCCGTCGTATGTAAAGGTAACGACAGCCTTAGGTGCTGCGGTCGATACGAAGTTGGCAACGATCGTGTTGGCCTTGTTCGCTTGGACCTCGTAAGAGATCCGTGTTTTCCCTGCGAGCGTGTCTACGCCATTGACTGTCCAATCACGTAGCTTAGTCTCAGCCTCAGCCGTCGCAGTGAAGGTTAGCTTGGAACCCTCTAGGATGGAATCGCCAGAGTTTATCTTGTCGCCATAGTATCCGATCTTACCCTCTATGGCACCACCTCCATTTGCAGAGAAGGTGACAGGTAGCTTAGCTAGCTTTCGGAAGTACGCCTTGAAGGAGACATTTTCAGTTACTACGTAGTCGTAGATTTTCTTATCTGTCTTGCTACTACGTTCGCCATTTATCTCCCAGTAGTCAAACTCATAGCCTTCTTCGGTGTAAGCGTAGACTTGGATTTTAGTACCTTCTGGCACTGGATCTCCAGACTGTAGCGGGTCATAGTTACGGTCTTTGACCTCTATACTACCACCCTCCTTTGGAGAGACGTCAAACGTCACATAGCAAGGTGTATACTTCACAAACTCGACACGCACTGTGTCCTCAGCATTGAAAGTGTAATAGAAGTCAGACTTACCATCGGCTGACTCGTCAACCTTACCATTGACAATCCAGCTCTTGACCATATAGAGGGAGTCAGGGACAGTTTTGAAGTCAACGCTTGAGCCCTTCTTTATGGGGTAGCCATCCTTGACAGGAACGTAGGCATAGGAGGCATAGGAGTACACGCGCCCTGTTAGCTTACCACCCTCATTACTGGAGAAGTGTATCGGGAAAAATCCCTCTTCAGCACCTTCAGCAAAGTGAGCAATGATGGAGACCTCCTTGTCTGTAACCTTATAGGTGACAGCGTTTGACTTAGAGAGGGTGTCTCCTGCGAGTGTCCAGCAGACGAAGTGATACCCTTCACTAGGCTTAGCAAGGAGCGCTACAGAAGTCTCTTCGGAGATTTTGTCTCCCGAAGCTATCTCTGCGTAGGAGAAGTTGTAGCCCTGTTCCACTTTTTTGAATCCTGCGACCTCCCCGTTTGCCTCTGCAGAGAAGTTGACAGGGAACTTGTCCTTCAGTCGTGCAAAGAGCTTGACATGGATGTCTTCCATTACTTGATAATCTATAGAGCTCTTTGTATAGCTGGTACCATTGATTTCCCAGTGATCAAACTTGTAGTCAGGGTCAAACTGAGCAGCAAGAGAGAGCATGGAGCCACGCTTGAGTTTGCTGCCAGATGTGACGGGCACCCAATCGACGGAAGCCTTTACCTGAGCGCCTGCAGTAGCCTCAAAGGTGAGCTGGTTATATACTTGGTCACCGACTTCTACGCTGATCGTAGACTCTGCGATAACAGAATAGGTGATCTCTTTCTTGCCGTAGTACTTGTTGTTCTTTTTGCCATTGATCGTCCAGTCTCCTACGACCTTGCCCTCATTAGGTGTCACCTTAAGGTTCACATCTGCACCAGCAGGGACATTATCTCCATCATTGATTGTTTTTGGATCCCAAGAGGTACCAGTATAGGCTTCTATTTTACCATCCCCGACGATGGAGAAATGAAGAGGATAGCCCTCTGCAGGCGCTATCTTAAAGTGTGCCACCACGTTGAGAGGCCCCTCTATAGTTCCTGTCTTAAGGGTTCTATCGGTGACGTCGCTACGCTCACCATTGATCTCCCAATAGTCTATCTGATAACCATCCTCAGGAACTGCAAAGAAGTTGAGCGTCACTCCTGGAGCAAGTTCTTGGCCTGAGTCAATTGCCTTATATGGATAGTCAATAGTTGCAGTAATCGTACCCCCTTCGGATGGCTCCGCCGAAAAGGTCACGGGGTAGGTCTTCTGACCATAGAGCCGTGGCACTGCGAATGCTAAGAAGCATAGCAGAATAGGTAGTAGTCTTTTCATAGCTTGTAACTAGTTTAGTGTATAAAATCTCGTTGGTTATATAGAGGACAAGCTCTCTTAGAATTCTCTGCCCTCCCTTCCACCTCTTACTGTGCTACGGTTGGTCGCAACGTGGTAAGATGCGGGAGAAAACGCGAGGAGTCGCTGAAGCCTTCCCACTACAAGGGCGAAATTAAGCATTCTTTTTCTAAAAAGCAAATGCGATCCTCCCGCCGACTTTCGGAAGGGGTTTTTGAACAGCTCACGAGGAAATAGAAATTCTACACAGAGGCGCGGAGAATTTCTTCGGAAGAATGAAATGAAACTTCGGAAGAATGAAATCATAAGTCCGAAGAATGTGTTTGTGCCTCGGTGGAAAATCGAAAACTTCTCCGTGAGGATTTCGGATTTCCTCGGAGGGGTGGGGGGATTAGAGGTTAGAAGTTAGAGGTTAGATCTGTTGGAGTGTGTCGGAGCTATCGGAGTGATCGGAGGTATCGGAGTCATCGGAATGATCGGACTTTCAATCTCTATCTTCTAACCTCTAACCTCTAATTTCGCTACCTTTGCAGGAGGCTTCTGAGGAGCCTTTTTAATCTAGAGACTGATCTATGCGATTGCTTATAGCACGTCACGGAGAGACTGAGGAGAACTTGCTCTCTATTTGTCAGGGACAGACTGCTGGCACGCTAACCCGACGAGGGGTGGCGCAATGTCTACAGTTGGGGGACAAGCTGAAGGGGTATCCCATCACACATATATATAGTAGTGATCAGCTGCGGGCGCGGCGCTCGGCTGAGCTGATGATCTCTACGAGTGGCTGTAAGGCGCCTCTGACGCTGGACAGACGGTTGCGCGAGCGCTCCTTCGGTCGCTGGGAGGGGCATCCCTTTGTTGAGTTGCCACCACTAGAGGAGGAGCCACACGAAATCGAGTCGGTGGAGGCGATTGCGGCGCGTCTGCAGAGCTTCCTAGAGGAGCTGCAAGAGCGACACGGTAGCGATGATCTGGTGCTCCTTATGGGGCACGGCTTTACGATGAGGGTGCTAGAGGCTTTGCTACAGGGCGGTCCCTTGGACAAGGTGGAGGAGATCAACTTCCTCCCGAATGGGGACTACCGTCTATATGAGGATGGCAAGCTCTGCCAGCGCCCTCGAGTGATCTACATATCGGGTGGCCAGCGCAGTGGCAAGAGTGGCTACGCTCAGCGACTGGCGCGCTCGCTGTCGGATCGACCTATCTACCTGGCTACGGCACGTCACTGGGATGAGGAGTTCGAGCGTCGCATAGCGCGTCACCAAGCGGATAGGGGACCGGAGTGGACTACCATTGAGGAGCCTCGCTATCTGAGCCAGACGCCGATTGCTGGGCGTGTCGTGCTGATCGACTGTGTGACGCTATGGCTTACGAATATATACAGCGACCTGGAGTTTGACGCTGAGGCTTCGCTCTGTGAGGCGCGTCGTGAGTGGCAGGAGCTACTACATAACTGCAAGGCGGAGGTGCTGATCGTGGTGAGTAACGAGATCGGCATGAGCCTACACGCTCCTGATGCGGGGTCTCGAGCTTTCGTAGATCTACAGGGGTGGGTCAACCAATACATCTCTGCCACGGCTGATGAGGCTTACCTGATGGTCTCTGGCAGAGCTTTGCGCACGGAACTTATTTCGGACTTATATAAAGAGGAGAGCAGATGACTTTTGAGGAAACACTACAAGAGCGGATCGACAGCCGCACGAAGCCAAAGGGTTCGCTGGGGCAACTGGAGCGCATCGCCTACAAGGTGGGCCTGATACAGCACAGTGTGACGCCTCAGCTGATCGATCCCGTGCTACTGGTGATGGCTGCGGATCACGGGATCGTCGAGGAGGGCGTGAGCCCCTGTCCTAAGGAGATTACTTGGCAGCAATGTATCAACTTCGTCTCGGGCGGAGGGGCTTGTAGTGTCTTGGCTCGGCAAAATGGCTTTCGCCTGCGGGTCATTGATGTGGGTGTCGACTACGACTTCCCTGAGGCTTGTCGCATTGAGTCGGCTAAGGTGATGCACGGTACTCGCAATATGCTTCGCGAGCCGGCTATGACGACTGAGGAATGCGCTGAGGCGATGCTGATTGGCGCCCAATGTGTGGCTCAAGAGGCGGAGCGCGGGACGAATGTGATAGCTTTCGGCGAAATGGGTATCGGCAACACTTCGCCAGCAACGCTGATCCTGCACAAGATCACGGGACGCTCTATCGCCTCGATCATTGGTCCTGGCTCGGGACTGCGTGGCTCGGGGCTAGAACATAAGACGAATGTGCTCGAAGCGGTGGCTGCACGCTACAATCCGCAGAGCCCTATGGAGCTACTGTCGCAGATGGGCGGACTAGAGATAGCGGCTATCTGTGGAGGCGTCCTAGAGGCTTACAAGAGAGGTATGCTAATTCTTGCGGATGGGGTGATCGCTACCTCAGCCTTTATGGTGGCACACGAGATGGAGCCACGCATTGTG
>CAMPUN010000102.1 GCA_946997275.1 uncultured Porphyromonas sp. | reverse complement strand
GGGCAATGTGATGCAGTACGACGGGCAGGAGGTAGGCGGTCTCTTTGCCACGGCGGGCTTTGCAGCTATCATCACGCCTGCACTGACTGGCATCATCGCTGACAGATGGGTTGGCGCTGAGCGTCTGCTCTCGATCTGCCACCTACTGACTGGCGCCTGCCTGATCGCTGTCGGCTTCCTACCCGTGGGGACTCCCTTTGCGACTACCTGGCTGGTCATCTTTGGAGTCAACCTTTTCTTCATGCCGACGCTATCGCTCTCCAACACGGTCGCTTATCACGCACTCGGTACGGTACAGGCGGACATCGTCAAGGACTTTCCCCCGATACGCGTCTGGGGTACCATCGGCTTCATCGTAGCGATGTGGCTGGTCAACCTATTTAAGTGGATGGACAGCCCGATGCAGTTCAATCTAGGCGCCTTTGCCGCCATCGCCCTAGCGATCTACGCTTGGACACTACCAGCAGTACCACACGGAGTCAAGAAGGCTCAAGAGGGTCGTCGCTCGCTCCTATCCATACTAGGGCTGGACGCTTTGGTACTCTTTAAGAATAGGCAGATGGCAGTCTTCTTTACCTTCTGCATACTCCTCGGCGCAGCGCTACAGGTGACCAATGCTTACGGCAATATGTACCTTGACCACTTCAAGGGGGGCACTGAGTATGCCGATAGCTTTGCGGTCAAGTATCCTAACATCTTACTCTCGCTCTCCCAGATCTCGGAGACGCTCTTCATCCTAGCGATCCCATTCTTCTTAAAGCGCTTTGGTATCAAGGGCGTGATGACGATGAGCTTCGCTGCGTGGTTCCTACGCTTCGGACTCTTTGGCATAGGCAACCCTGGGATGCCAGGCATCATCGCACTCGTTCTATCAATGGTAGTCTACGGGATGGCGTTTGACTTCTTCAACATCTCAGGCTCCATGTTTGTCGATCAGTCCGTCTCGCCCTCGATGCGTGCCAGTGCTCAGGGGCTCTTCCTCTTGATGACCAACGGGCTGGGCGTCGTCATCGGTTCGCTAGGCGCAGGCTGGGTTGTGGAGCACTTTACCATGGCTAAGGTGACCGACTGGACGACCGTCTGGTACATCTTCGCAGGCTATGCGCTGGTCACGGGAGTCCTCTTCTGGCTTCTCTTTCATCCCAAGCAGCTCTCGAAGGCTCAGTCCGCTTAGGAGAAAGGAGTCCGCTAAGCTATGGCTAATCCGATCAGCAATGCGCTCAGTGTCATGGGCGAGTACACACTCCTCATGGCGCAGGTCTTCAGACGACCGAAGAAGTGGGGCATCTTCTTCAAGCAGCTAATCCGAGAGATAGCTAAGTACGGGCTCGACTCGATATGGATCGTCGTGATCATCAGCTTTTTTATTGGCACGGTGATCACGATCCAGTTGACGATCAATATGAACTCGCCGCTCATCCCGCGCTTTACCATAGGGTATGCCAGCCGCGAGATTATGTTTCTCGAGTTCTCCTCCTCGATCATGTGTCTCATCCTCGCGGGCAAGGTCGGCTCGAGCATCGCCTCCGAGCTAGCCACCATGCGTGTGACGGAGCAGATCGACGCTATGGAGATTATGGGGGTCAACTCGGCCAACTTCCTCATCCTTCCCAAGATCCTCGGCCTCATGCTCTTCATCCCAGTGCTGAGCGTCATCAGCATGTCTACTGGACTGGTGGGCGGATACTTGGCGACTTACTTCATTCCCTCGATCACGCCGTCGGACTTTGAGATGGGACTGCAGACCTTCTTCGTCACGCGCAACATCTTTTACTCCATCATCAAGTCGCTCGTCTACGCCTTCATCATCTCATCGGGCGCTAGTTACTTCGGCTATACGGTCAAGGGTGGCGCCCTCGGCGTAGGACGCGCCAGCACCAACGCGGTAGTCTCGAGTTGCGTGCTGATCCTCCTCGCCGACGTCGTACTCACCAGTCTATTGTTTATGTAGTATGACAGAGGGCCAAGGAACTAAGATCATAGAGGTCAAGGAGCTCTGCAAAGAGTTTGAAGGAAAGGAGGTACTGAACCAGATTAACGCCTCCTTTAAGCCAGGAAGCATCAGTTGCATCATCGGACGCAGTGGCGCTGGCAAGACCGTCATGCTCAAGTGCCTCATAGGTCTCATACAGCCCACCTCGGGCGAGATACTCTTCGACGGGCACAGCATGACGCTCCTTTCTAAGGAGCAGCTCAAGCAACTAAGGCAAGTGACGGGCGTGCTCTTTCAGGGGTCAGCACTCTTCGATAGTATGACCGTTCTAGAGAATGTCCTCTTCCCGCTCCAGCTCTTCTCCAAGCTTTCCTCACGAGAACGCAAAGCTCATGCGATGGCACTCCTCAATCGGGTCGGACTAGAAGGCGCTCAGCGCAAGTTCCCCTCCGAGATCAGCGGAGGTATGATGAAGCGCGTCGCCATAGCTCGAGCCGTGGCGCTCAACCCGCACTACCTCTTCTGCGATGAGCCCAACTCTGGACTAGACCCCACCACCTCAGCTTCGATAGACAAGCTCCTCAAAGAGCTCACCGAGGAGTACCAGATCACGACAGTCGTCAACACGCACGACATGAACTCCATCAAGACTATCGCTGATCACATCCTATATCTGGACAAAGGGCAGGTCGCGTGGCAAGGTTCGCGCGAGGAACTCAATGGCGATATTCCCGCTTCTCTCAAAAACTTTCTTTACCTTTGATACGTCCCTTCCCTTTTTTCTCTCATTGACCAATAAGATGACACAAGCTAAGCGATATATAGGTTACCTCTTCCTCCTCACCCTCCTCCTCTCGTGGGGATGCAAAGATCACAGCAGTGACTACTCCGCCCAAGGTATCTTTGAGGCAGACGAGATCGTCGTCTCAGCGACCACCTCGGGTGAGTTGCTTCGTCTAGATGTCTCTGAGGGTGACCAGCTAGAGGAGGGACAGGTCGTAGGCTTGATCGATACCACCTTCCTGGCGCTACAGAAGGACCTCGTCGACACGCAGCAGGCGACAGTCAATGCAGCGGGACATACCAATGCGGCGACACAGGTAGCGCCTCTAGAGGCTCAGCTCAAAGCGCTCCGCAAAGAGCGTGACCGCTACGCCCCACTCGTGGCCCGTGGCGTCATGGCTCAGCGCACGCTAGACGAGATCGATGCCAAGATCTCCGCTGTCCAGGGACAAATAGCTGCCGCACGAGCTACCATCGGACAGCAAAACCGCTCCGCCACAGGAAGTGGCAATGCGCTCTCTGTACAAGAGAGTCAGGTCGACCAGATGATCTCTCGAAGCTTCATCAAGGCGCCTATCTCGGGGACGGTGCTCTCCGTTTACCTTCATCAGGGCGAGCTCGCAGGACAAGGCATGCCGCTCTTTCGCCTAGCCAATCTCCAGCAAATGTACCTGCGGGCTTACGTTACAGCAGAGCAACTCCAAAAGGTGACCCTCGGTCAGCAAGTCTCCGTCTATAGCGACATGGGCGAGGAGGATCCGCAAGCTTACACAGGAGAAGTGGTATGGATCTCCGACCGCGCTGAGTTTACCCCCAAAAACATCCAGACGCCCGACGCCCGCGCCTCGCTCATCTATGCGATCAAGGTGCGCGTCCCCAACGACGGCAAGCTACGCATCGGACAGTATGGACGTGTAGCGCTAGACCAGTAGACCTATGTCTGTAGAGCAGGCGACCCGACCAGCAGTATCTTGCCAGGGCGTATGCAAGAGCTTTGGCAAGACCGTTGCGCTCCAGGGCATCGACCTCAGCGTCCGTGAGGGCGAGCTGCTCGGACTCATCGGCCCCGACGGAGCTGGCAAGACAACCCTCATACGCATCATCGCCACGCTCCTCAACCCCGACGCTGGTGCAGTCACCGTCCTAGGTCACGATGTCAAGCGCGACTACCGCCCGCTGCGCCATCAGATCGGCTACATGCCCGGTCGCTTCTCCCTCTACCAAGATCTCACCGTGCGGGAGAACCTGGAGTTCTTCGCCACCGTCTATAAGACGACCGTTGAGGAGAATTACCACCTCATCGAGGACATCTACAAGATGCTCCTCCCCTTCGAAAAGCGCCCCGCTGGCAAGCTCTCAGGCGGTATGAAGCAAAAGCTAGCTCTCTCCTGTGCACTCATACACAAGCCACGACTACTCCTCCTCGACGAGCCGACGACTGGCGTCGATCCCGTCTCACGTCGCGAGTTCTGGCAGATGCTCTCCAAGCTACGCGAGCAGGGCGAGATCACGATGATCGTCAGCACACCCTACATGGACGAGGCAGTGCTATGCGACCAAGTTGCCCTGATGAAAGATGGACAGATCCTCTCCATAGACACCCCCGACGGGCTCGTCTCGCAGATGGATCGTGCCCTCTGGTCCGCCACCGCAGAGGATATGGGCGACCTACTCCTCAAGTTGCGCAGCCTCCAGGGTGTGCTCAGCAGCTTCGCCTTTGGCGAGGCGCATCACTTCACCTTCGACGAGCAGGTGATCACCCCCGAGGAGATCCACACACGACTCCTAGAGCAAGGCGTGCGGGGACTAGACATTCGCAAGATCCCCCCCTCCATCGAGGACTACTTCCTCATCATCTCCCAAGAGTCCTAGCCCATGCCCTCCACCGAGTATAGTATATTGGCCAATAAGCTCACCAAGCGCTTCGGCGACTTCACTGCTGTCGATGAGATCACCTTCGACGTCTTGCCAGGCGAAATCTTCGGCTTCCTCGGAGCCAATGGTGCTGGCAAAAGCACCGCCATACGTATGCTCACGGGACTCCTCAAGCCCACCTCAGGCTACGCCGAGGTCGCAGGCTATGATGTGCGCAAAGAGACCGAGCTGATCAAGCGCAACATTGGCTATATGAGCCAGAAGTTCTCACTCTACGACTACCTCTCTGTCGAGGAGAATATCTTCCTCTACGGACGCATCTACGGCCTCTCGCGACGCATCATACAGAGCCGTATGGAGCGACTCCTCGAGGAGCTCAACTTCTACGATCAGCGCAAGCTTCGTGTGGGCAGCCTTCCCCTCGGGTGGAAGCAGAAGTTGGCCTTCTCCGTTGCCATCTTTCACCGCCCCAAGATAGTCTTCCTCGATGAGCCTACGGGAGGCGTAGACCCTGTAGCACGGCGACGCTTTTGGGAGCTCATCTACAACGCCGCCGCCGAGGGCATCACCGTCTTCGTCACCACACACTATATGGACGAGTCGGAGTACTGCGACCGCATCTCCATCATGGTAGACGGACAAATCAAAGCGCTAGACACCCCACGAGCCTTAAAGCGACAATTTGACTGTGAATCGATGGATGAGGTCTTCTACCAGTTAGCCCGCGGTGCTAAGCGCTCTGAGTAACTTCGCCAGCCTCCCCTTTGCGACAAATTGTCGCACTTCCAGCCGTTGGCTTACCCTTTGCTAGATAGTTAGTGCAGGTCACCCGAGAGATCGGAGGAGACTGTTGCAAAAGTCAACAGTCTCACAATCTTGCTTGCAAGATTGTCTAGACTTTGCAGAAAGGATGAAGCGCAAGGCGCTGAGGGTGAGGCCTGAAGGGAGCATACCTCCGTATGTGACC
>CAMPUN010000101.1 GCA_946997275.1 uncultured Porphyromonas sp. | reverse complement strand
CGGAAGAAAGAAATCAAACTTCCGAAGTTTTTTTTCGTTCCTCCGTGGATAATCCACGATCTCCACGGAGGGATCGTTTGATTTCCTCGATAGTGCGATTCGTTCCAATGGGGGTGGTCGCTGTCTGGCTCGTTGGTTCGCGGGTGGTACCTACTACTGGGTAGGTTTGTGGGGGCGTTCCCTTGGCAAAGAGGTATAACTTTGCGGTGTAATAGATCCATACAAGCTGTACACTCCGCAGAAACTGATGGCTAAGGCTCAGCATAACGCATATATCAAGCAGATGCACCGCTACGATGCGCTCATGACGGGACGCTCCTGGTGGGGGCATCTCTTTATGAATGGGCTCTGGCAGGTGGATCAGCTACAGATGGCGGCAGAGGTCTTGGCTATGATCCCCGATGACTTTGCGGGGCGGCTACTAGATGTGCCGGTGGGGACTGCGGTCTTCACCTGCGACAAGTACAAGCAGCTTGCCAAGGCTCAGATCACTGCGCTGGACTACTCCGAGAAGATGCTCGAGATGGCGGGCCACCGCTTTGAGGTAGAGGGGGTGACCAATGTATCGCTCGTGCAGGGCGATGTGGGGGCGATGCCCTTTGCCGATGGGGAGTTTGACTATCTGCTCACGATGAGTGGTTTGCAGGCCTTTCCCGACAAGGAGCGAGCCCTCCGTGAGATGCACCGTGTGCTAAAGCCGGGAGGGCGACTGTGTGGATGCTTTTACGTGCGTGGGGAGCACCGCGTGGGCGACTGGATAGCTCGCCATATATTGGAGCGCAAGGGGTACTACTGCCCGCCACACTACACAGCCCCGGAGGCGGTAGCACTTCTTCGAGAGCTCTTTGGGGAGCGTATCTCCGTACGTCAGTACCACGCTATGCTCATCTGCTCAGTAATCAAAGATAAGTAAGCAAACGAACTATGAATAGTCCGACACCAGATATACAGCAGCGTATCGAGGAGGTTGCCTTGCGGCTCTTCTCTCGGCATGGCTACATAGGCACCTCGATGCGTATGGTGGCCAAGGAGGCTTACGCCTCGCTGGGCAGTATATACTACTATTATGAGGACAAGGAGGCACTCTTTCGCTCGCTCGTAGAGCCTGCGATCAGAGGGCTAGAGGCACTTTACGCTTTACCGCCTAAGGATCAAGATATGGAGATGGATATGCTGGACCCTGTGGAGCGTAAGCGGAGGGGCTACTCGAAGGCGCCCTTCTACCAGTACATCATCGACCATGCGGAGGCTCTGCGACTGGTCTTCTTCGCCAGTGCGGGCTCCTATCTGGATCACTACGAGGATCGGCTCAATCAGCTGAGCAACGAGGCGACCATCCGCTACTTCGAGCGGTATCGGGAGCTCCATCCCGACTGGAAAGCCGAGGTCGATCCCGCCTTCGTCGATATTTACTCAGCCTTTATCACGGCAACCATCAAAGCTATACTGCAGCGGTCCGACACCAGTCCAGAAGAGCTGGTACGGTTCTGTCAGTGCCACGAGAAGTTTAGCTTAGGCGGTTGGCGAGAGCTCTTAGGGGTCTGGTGAAACAGTTCACCAGGCCCTTTTTTTGAACACTTAGCGAAAGACGTTCAGTTTCCCCATCTTCCCAATAAGCAAATCAACCAACTAATCAATGAGACGATACAGACTACTATTACTCATCACGCTACTCTCCCTCAGCGCAGCAGTAGCTCAGGAGTACCACTACCGTGGCAACGTACTAGACGACGCTACGGGCGAACCCCTCATCGGAGCCAATATCTATGCCGAGCCAAAAGGTGCCGGAGCCGTCACCGATGCCGAGGGGCTCTGGAGCCTAACGACCAAGCAGCGTGTCAAGACGCTCGTCGTGAGCTACGTGGGCTACAAGAGCAAGCGCATCACATCACCACGGCAAGATGGCAAGCCGATCAGCGTGAGACTAGAGGTTGACGAGACAACGCTGGGCAGTGTCGTCGTCGTTGCCAAGCGTCAGGAGCGCGCTCTGCGTGAGTCCGCTATGCCTATCTCGGTCATCTCGATGCGACAGCTACAAGGCACCGCCTCCTCGATAGACGAGGTGCTGTCTCGCACTACTGGCGTGACGCTACGCAATACGGGCGGACTAGGGAGTGCCTCGCGCATCTCGCTACGTGGACTAGAGGGCAAGCGAATGGGCATCTACATTGACGAGACACCCTTTGGCGAGATGAGCGACTTCATCTCGATCAGTGACATCCCGACCGATATGATCGAGCGGGTGGAGGTCTACAAGGGGATCGTACCCTACAAGTTTGGTGGCTCGGCTATGGGCGGAGCGGTGAATGTAGTGCTCAAGGAGTACCCGCCGAAGTACTTTGACGCTTCGTATGAGGTGGGATCGTACAATTCGCACATGCTCTCGACAGTCTTCAAGCGTACACTAGAGGAAGCGGGCGTGCAGCTAGGCGTAGGCGGTACGCTCGCCTACTCAGACAACAACTACAAGATGGAGCTGCCACACTACAAGGGTCGGATCGTGAGGCGAGACCACGATCAGTTTCGGAAAGCGATCCTAGGCGGTAGCCTCAAGGCGACGAAGTGGTGGTTTGACGAGATCAAGCTAGAGTGCGCTGGGACCTACATTCGCAGAGAGATACAGGGCTTCGAGTGGGATGTGCGAGAAGCTTTTACCCTCTCCAAGGGATTGGCTCTGGAGAGCACCTTCAAGCGTGCAGACTTCTTCCTCCCAGGGCTAGATCTAGACGCATCGGTCGGGGTGGTCTTCGGGCAAAATGGACTGACCGACAAGGCTGCGCATCGCTACGATTGGGATGGCAAGGAGTACCCCGCAGGCTCCTCCTATGGGGGCGAGCTATCGAGCATACCTACCGATGGGGTCAATCGAACGATCAACCTGGTGGACAAGCTCAACCTGAACTATACGCTAGACCGCCATCAGGCTTTCAACCTCAACCTGTGCCACACCTACGCTTATCGCAATCCTACGGACACGCTTATGGATCGAGCTTTGGGCTATAAGGCGAATTTCAAGAGCCGTATGAACAGCCTCACGGCGGGAGCCTCCTACGACCTCACGCTCCTTGATGATCGGCTCCAAAATGCGGTCACCGCAAAGTACTACAACTACCGCTCACGCTCTAAGGTCATCGGGACGATCAGTATGGGCGACCTCAAGGATGTGATGACCAATCGGCACTTCTTCGGCTGGAGCGAAGCTATCCGCTACCGCTTCACGCCAGACTTCCTGATTAAGGCTTCCTATGCGGACGAGGTGCGCATACCTACGAGTGAGGAGCTACTAGGCAATGGCTACTCGATCAGCGCCTCGACGGACCTGCGCCCCGAGCATAGTCGTGGGGGCAACGTTGGCTTAGTCTATCGCAACTTCTCGCCCACGTCGGGGCAGTTAATCGAGGCTGAGGTCAATGCTTTCGGCTCTTACGTCACCGATATGATCCGCTTCATGCCAGGGATTACCCCCTCGATGAGCTGCTATCAGAACTTCGGGAGCATCCGCACGTGGGGCGTAGAGGGCGAGGTGAAGTGGGATGCCCTCCCCTGGCTCTACCTCTATGGCAATGCAACCTACCAAGACCTCAGAGACACGCGCCGACTGATACCCTCGACGAATGTCGCTAACCCGACTTACCTCAAGCGTATGCCAAACATTCCCTACTTCCTAGCCAATGCGGGCTTGGAGCTACACAAGGAGAATCTCTTCGGCGGGGAGGGATACAATAGCCGTCTGATGCTCGACGCATCCTATGTGCATCAGTACTACTACGACTTCGAGGTGAGCCAGTACCAAGAGCGCAAGATACCGACTGCTCTGCGCCTAGACTTAGGACTAGAGCAGAGCCTGCGCAATAATCAGTGGACGATCACCTTCAAGGTCAAGAACCTGACCAACCAGCGTCAGATGTCGGAGCTAAACCGTCCGTTACCAGGTATTAACTTCTCGGTAAAGCTGCGATACCTCTTCAGATGACAATCAGATGACAACTATATATTCACCAATTCAAATAACAGATTTCACTATGAACAGATTCAACAAACTAACCAACAGGTTCACCCTTATCGCTGCCCTCCTACTAGGGCTAGCGCTCACCAGCTGTGACAAGGAGCCTAAGCCGACACCCCAGACGGGTAGCGAGCGGATTCTCTTCTCTACTTCAATAATAAATGCGGACGGTGCCTCAGGCAATGGTTACCTGCAGGCTATCGGCTCTATCGAGGCGAAGAAGTACGACAACAGCCGTGGCGTGCCAGTCGGCTTCGGCACGGAGCCTATCTACTGCGGAGATCATCTCTACGTCCTGCCCGACTATATGGGAATGGGCCAGGCTGAGCTCGTCTATTACACCGTAAGCAAGGAGCTGCAGCTCACCAAGCGTGGCGCTATGGAGCTCCCAGGAGGAGGCGCTGCCTGCAATGTGGTCGAGGTCTCGCCTGAGAAGGCTTACATCAGCTTCCAAAACATCGGACAGGTCTGGGCGTTTAACCCCAAGACGATGACCAAGACGGCCGTGATAGACCTCAACCAGTACAAGCACGCTGATACCAATGTGATGCCAGGTGCTATGGCAGTACGCGACGGCAAGCTCTACGTAGGACTCTGTCAGATGGACCCCAAGTGGATGCCACTACACAAGGAGGTCGAGCTAGCACTCATAGACATCGCAACGGACAAGGTGGAGAAGAAGATTTCCTCTACCACCTCGGGGCTCTGTGTCGCTACCCGTCCGATCGTGGCTAACTCGATCTTCCTCGATGACAAGGGCGATCTGTACATACTCTGCATGGGAAGCTTTGGCTTCAACCCTGAGTTCCCAGGAGGTATCGTTCGCATCAAAAAGGGTGAGACCGAGATCGACCCCTCATGGTCTATGAATCTCTCGGAGATCAACATAGAGGTCAAGGGCATCCTACCCAAGACGACCAAGCTCCCCGCCAACTACATCGCATCGATGCACTACGTCTCTGGCTCTAAGGCGGTCGCCATCATGGGCATCTATGCACTCGACCCCACGAGCAAGAACCCCTACACGGCTCTCTACTGTATTCCTACAGTCATCGACCTAGAGCAGCGTACCATCCAGCAGATTGAGGGTATCCCAGCGTCCAATCCTCACGCAGTTGCTCTCGGGCGCTACAACGATCGAATCATGATTGGCTCGGCAGGCAAGGAGCGTAGCGGATTCTACTCCTACGATCCTAAGACAGGCGCCGTCTCCGACGGACCCGTCTTTGAAATAGAGGGCAATCCCGTCTCCTTCTACCAGATGAAGTAACCCTGCCACATCACCAAGAGAGGCTCCATCGCTCATTCAGCGGTGGAGCCTCTTGCTTTATACCATCTTCCAAGGAGGAAGTGTCCAATAGCTCACGAGGAAACGAAAATTCCCCACGGAGAGCCGAAATAAAAGTTCGGAAGAATGAAATGAAACTTCGGAAGAATGAAATCAAAGTTCCGAAGAATTTTCCGACTCCTCCGTGGCGAATTTCAATCTCTTCAGGAGATTTCCGTAGCGCGGCTTCACCGTGTCCTCTTCCTGAAAAAAGTACACAGTTGGGGAGGTGTTACTGAGATGGTACAC
>CAMPUN010000100.1 GCA_946997275.1 uncultured Porphyromonas sp. | reverse complement strand
AAGTGTAGCTCCTGACGTAGTCTATCGCAGAGGGAGATCTGTAGCTCCTGACCGTAGAGGTGGTACTCCTCGCCACCCATTAGAAAGACCTCAATCATCGTCTCTTCCTTGGCTAGCTCGAGCGTGGGGCGTGTGCCTATGTAAAGCATGCTCGGTATATCCCGTTGCTGTGTCGCTCCAAAGGGATCGATGGTCGTGCGTGCCATGTAGACTCCAGCGGGAGGGAGCGCTTTGTAGGGGGAGGGTACCTCTATATTGGCGGTTGGGTAACCCAGTTTGCGTCCTATCTGAAGACCTGTCTTGACTTTGCCCAAGATGGTGTAGGGGTGTCCTAGCTGTCTCTCCGCCTCGGTCACGGCTCCAGTGTCTATCCAGCGACGTATGGCGGTCGAGCTGATGGGGTCTTGGCTCGTGCTATCTCCCAGTGCGTATGCCTCTCCACGTATGCAGCGTATGCCGTAGCGCTGCGCTATCGCCTGATAGTCCGCAAAATCGAGTCCTTTGTCGTGCCCGAAGTGGTGGTCAAAGCCTACAACGAGCGTGTGGATATGTAGCTGCTCGTCGAGGTAAGTGCGGAGAAACTCTTCGGCACTCATCTGTGACAAGGCCACTGTAAAGGGGATGACGGCGACCCGCTCTATGCCCATCTGGTGCAGGAGTAGCTCCTTCTCTCGCTCTAGCGTGATGAGACGGAATGGGCGATCGGGGTGCAACACCAGCTGTGGGTGCGGCTCGAAGGTAACGACTCCTGAGGTCAAGTGGTCTCGCTCGGCTATCGTGAGGACTTGGCGGATGAGTGCTTGGTGCCCTAGATGTACCCCATCGAAGGCTCCCATGGCAACGACTAGATGCCTCGTGGACTCTGCTCTTTGCATCGGATGAACTGCTTTTATGAGGGTGTGGCTTTATCGTATCCAGGCTTGAGGATTGAGCTTTGTGCGCTCGTGCCATACTTGGAACTGCATGACCCCATACTGTCCCTCATCGTCACTCGCCACGGTGCCTAGGACTTGACCGGTCTTGACCTTTTGCCCTGCTCGGACAGAGACATTCTGCAGGTTGGCATAGACGGTCAGATAGTTACCGTGACGTATGATGATGGAGTTGTTGTAGCCTGGCACGACGAAGACCTTGCTAACTACGCCGTCGAAGATGGCGACCGCCTGGGTGCCTTGTGACACCTGTATGTCGATGCCACCATTGCGCGTCTGTACCATAGCTAGATCGTCGTGCTGCTGGAGACCAAAGCGTCTGATGACACGGTAGCGCCCCTTGACAGGTGCGGGAAGCCGTCCCTTGTTGGCAGCAAAAGAACTAGCCAGCTTACGCTCGGCAGCATCCATCGCATAGCCATCCTTGGTCTCGGCGCGGCGCTCCGCCTGCTTGGGCACCTTCTGCCCCTTCTTACGAGCCTCACGCTCGAGACGCTCACGCTCTTCACGGGCCTTGCGCTCTGCCTCGGCTATCTCACGAGCTATCTGATCTTGGATAGCTTGGTTGAGCTGCTCCGCCTTGCGTTGTTGCTGCTTGAGCTTCTTCTGGAGCGATTGCCGCTCGGAAGAGAGTTCCTTGACCTCGGAGGCGATGCTCTTCTGCTGCTGCTCTAGCTTGACACGCTCCTCGGCACGTAGCTGTAGGAGCGTTCCTTTCTGCTGCTTAGTCGCTATGAGTTGGTTCTGGCTCGCTTGTAGCTCCTCTCGGGTGGCGTGTAGCTGTGCTGCGACCTCCTTGTGGGCTCTCGCATAAGCGGAGAGGTAGCGCACACGACGTATGCCCTCGTCAAAGCTGGAGGCGGAGAGGATGAAGAGCAGCCGATCCTCAAAGCGGGGGCGCTGCTGGAGTGCTCGCAGTGTCTGGGCGTAGCGTCCACGGCTTACCTCTTCCTCTTGCTGTAGCACACCAATCTGTCTGGCTAGCGAATCGATGGAGACGTTGAGCAGAGAGACCTCTTGATCTAAGAGTGAGATGACTTGGCTTCGGTCTTTGATCTGCTGACGAACAAGTTTGTCTTGTCGGTTCTTTTCGGATAGGCTCTGACCGAGAGCCTTGATCTCTTTGTCGGTCTTCTTGATAGCGTTGAGTAGCTCGGTGCGCTGCTTCTCAAGCTTGCGTACGGCTGCGGACTTCTTGGGTTGCTGCGCCAAGAGTAGGGTGCCTGTGAGCGTGAGTAGACAGAAGGTATAGAGTAACCGTCGGAGGTGTGACATAGATCAATGGGGAAGTGTGTGAAAACTAAAGGAGCCGAAGTAACTCATCTAGGGTCATAGTCGTATAGCCATCCCGAGGCTCGGTGATGCGCTCGCGCAGTTGAGCTGGAGTGAGCTCTTTGCTCTTGCTATACTTTAGCTGCATGGAGAGACGCTTGCGAGGGGTAGAGACGAGGAGCTGCGTCGCAATAGCTTTGCTGGAGCCGCTCTGGTAGCTGTACCGTCCCTGCAGATAGCCTTTTTGGCTTTGATCTGTGGAGGCAATGCGGATAGCTTCTAGCTGGCATTGCGGATTGACCAGATAGTCGGCGACCCAGGGCTTGCCCTTGGGGCTATGGAGTGAGACCTCGAGGGAGCCTTTCCCAACGCTGTACTCACTATCGGCTAGGTAGGTAGGCTGCCCGAGGAGCAGGTCGCGCAGGAGTGTGTAGGAGACCTCGGCCGCAAGTTGCTCGCTCAGCTCAGAGTAAGTGATGGTGACCTTGGCGTCGTGCATCATATCGTACAGAGCGACGTGGTCGGGGAGCACGTAGATGCGCAGAGCCTCGATGAAGGGGAGCGGACGTGCCGAGAGCATCATGCCCTCGCTCTGATCTACAAAGAGGTCTATACGTGAGGATAGCTGCGAGTTGCCTAGAGATAGCTCAGCATTAGCGATGCGATGCTCGGGCGTGTGGCTGATCTGGAGGATTTGGTCAGAGAGCCACGAGTCGCCTAGAGCGCAACCTCCGTCGTCTGCGACTGTGGGCGCCTTTGGAGAGCTAGGGTGAGTGGTGCGTGTGCCACAAGCTAGGAGCAGTAGCACGCTACTGATCAGGAGGAGGGTGTATGGTAGGGAGTGTCTCATTGCTTGTCCATCATAACTAAGGGTTTAGCGCATCAATCTTCTGCTGGAGCGCCTCCGTGGGTGCTAACTTGTAAGCTCGCTGCCACTGCTGGAGGGCAGCTTGCCGATCGCCACCCTGCAGATAAGCGTCGCCTAGTCGCTCGATGTAGCCCGCATTGGGCTTGCCTAATTGCTCGGCTCGCTCTACCGCTTGCGAGAGCATGAGCTGTGCCATGGTCGTTTGGCCTCGAGCTAAGAGGATCGTGCCGTAAGTGTCGAGGATGTTGGCCTCTTCGGGAGCTAGTCCGTAAGCTGTTGCGGCTAGTTGCTCGGCTTTCGCTAGGTGGCTGCTGTCTTGTGGTGATAAGGTGTAGAGGTAGTAGGCGTAGTTGTTGAGTAAGATGGCATCTCGTGGGAAGAGTCGCTCGGCTATCTCAAAGACCTCTAGCGCCTGTGTCGATTGCTTCTGTCGCTCGTAGATAAGCGATGAGTAGAGGAGCAGCAGACGCAGTCCTTCGGTCGGCTCAACGCCCTCAGCTGTCTTGAGTTTGGTCCAGTCTAACTGGCTACTGATCGCTTGCTTAGCTTCGTCTAAGCGGTCTCGAGCGATGAGTTCGCCAGCGTAGAGCGCCAGTATCTGAAGGTCTGCGGGGTAGTGCTTGCGTGCCGATGTGAGGTAGTCTAGTCGCTCCTGCTCCTTCATCTGCGAAGCCTGTAAGAGTACCGCACTATAGGCGGTCTTTGGGTTGTCGTAAAACTGCTTGACCAGTTGCTCCGCCTGCGCTTTCCCCTCTTGTGCCGAGACAATCATATAAAGGTCGGCGAAGAGCTTCGGATCGGTCGGCTCTAGCTCTGCGAGGCGGGTCAAGGCGGGGATAAACTCTGACGGGATCTGGCTAATGTCTGAGAAGTCTGGCAGTAGCATGGAGACAATGCGTGCCGAGACAGAGGAGATGCTGTCTTGTCTCGCTAGATAGTGGTAGAGGTAGTCGGCCGATTGCTTGGTGTCTCTGCGTGAGGCGATCAGCTCGGCACGAGTCACCTCGATGTAGGCGTCGGGTAGAGAGAGCGTCTGCTGAAGTTGCGCCAGACCCTTCTCTATCTGATCGTCTAGCCTCAGTGCATTGAGCGCTTCTAGACGTGTGTGATGATTGCCGAGGTTGCTCGGCTCCAGCTCGACCAGACGCTCCGCAGCTTGGAGCATGCGCTGGTAGTCTCCTAGCTTGGAGGAGGTCTGAGCGACGAGTCGGTAGTAGACTTCTTGCTGCTGAGGGTCTGTGAGCAATGTCGTGTCTAGCTGTGCGATCTGCTCTATCAACTCTTGGTTCTTGTTCAGGATCGCTAGGCTGGTCAGATGAACGAGCAGTATGTTCGGATGGCTCGACACCTCCCTCGGGAGCATGGCAAAGAGCGAGTCCGCCTCGTCAATCTCTCCGCTACTGTAGAGGAGCGTGAGGTAGTAGCGTACGAGCTCTTGGCTGGCGCGTGCTTGGTCGCTTCGCTTGGTAAAAAGGGTCTTGAGTAGATCTTTAGCTTCGTTTTGCCGATCTGCCAGATCAAGCCAACTAGCTAGCGGGACAGCCGTCCGAACCTGCTGGTCGGGGTAGCTATCGTAGAGGTAGTAGAGGTAGCCGATGGCAGGCTCTTGCGCTCCTGCGAAGAAGAGGATATTGGCATAGTCCTCAATGAGCGAGTAGGCAGTCTCCTTCGTCTCTGTGGACTGCGCAGAGACTTTAGCAGAGGTTAGCCCTAGCAGAGCTAAGAAAAGGAGTAAGAGTGTCTGCCGACCGAAGCTTTTCATACGCCAGTATGTCCAAAACCGCCATCGCCTCGCTGTGTGTCCGAGAGGCTCTCGACCTCGATCCAGTCGCACTGCTCATGGCTTGCGAAGACTAGCTGAGCAATCCGCTCTCCAGGAGCTATCTCCACCGTCTCCTGAGATAGATTGATCAGGATCACCTGTAGTTCGCCACGATAGTCTGCGTCGATCGTACCAGGCGCATTGAGTACGGTCAGACCCTGCTTGAGGGCTAGTCCACTGCGTGGACGCACCTGCCCCTCGTAGCCTGCAGGGATTTCCATGTATAGACCAGTGGGTATCAGCCGACGCTCTAGGGGTGCCAGCGAGACGCTCTGCTCTAGGTTGGCTCGTAGGTCTAGCCCTGCAGAAAGTGCCGTAGCGTATTGGGGCAGGGGATAGGAAGAGCGGTTGATAATCCGAATAGGAAGCATGAGTTGAGTAGGTATAAAGGTTATTGCTGTGGCGGGTCGCACCACTTGCCGTCGCTCTTGATGAGCTCAATGAGACGATCCACAGCTTCTGCTGAAGGGATGCCGTGTACGAGTCGCTCCTGTCCACGGTATAGGTCGACCTTGCCGACACCTCCACCCACGTAACCGTAGTCCGCATCGGCCATTTCGCCAGGACCATTGACGATGCAGCCCATCACACCGATCTTGAGATTAGGCAGATGCGCTAGTCGTTGCTTGACTTGCGTCACCGTCTGCTGCAGGTCGAAGAGCGTGCGCCCACATCCTGGACAACTGATG
>CAMPUN010000099.1 GCA_946997275.1 uncultured Porphyromonas sp. | reverse complement strand
CAGGAGCGACCTGTCCACGTCGTCCGTAGCCGATAGTCTCCCCGTCAGGGATCGTTTTGATCTGGAGGAGCGTGGTACGTAGCTTAGCAACCGGCTCGAGGGTGAGACTACCCGTAGCACTGATCCCATAGAGCCCTACTCCTAGACGAGCCATGTCGTAGTGATGATGGTTGTATCGCTCCATGCCAGCCGTGTTTTGGACATGGCGCAACGGACGATAGGAGAGCTGACTGGTAAGGTAGTCGGCACCCTCATCATAGAGGGCAAACTGCTGCTCCGTGAAGTCGCTCATCATCGGTTCATCGGCAGCTGCCAAGTGCGTAAAGATACTCTGCACCCGTATCAGCGGCTCCACCTCGTGAAGCGTCTGAGCGAGATGCTCTAGGGTCGCTCTGTCTGGCGTGAAGCCCGTACGGTGCATACCCGTGTCTAGCTCGATGTGAACAGGATAGTGGCTCAGTCCCTGACGCTCCACGTGGCGGGCAAACTCGCGGAGGATGCGCTCGTTGTAGATCTCCGGCTCTAGGCGACTCTGCGTCATCACCTCAAAAGCCTCAACCTCAGGATTCATCACGATGATCGGCAGGAGGATTCCTTTGCTGCGAAGCTCCTTGCCCTCGTCCGCCAGCGCCACCGCTAGCGCTGCGAGGTCTTGCTGCTCCAGCGCCTTGGCCAGCTCGTAAGCTCCGATACCGTAGCCCTGCGCCTTGGCCATGACGATGATACGTGTCTCGGGCGAGAGGAGCGCCTTGTAGCTTTTCAGATTGTTCACCAGAGCTTCGAGATCTATCTCTAGAGTCGTCTCATGCACCTGCTTAGCTAGGTGCTGTACGATACGCTCGAACTGAAATTGTCTAGCTCCCTTAACCAAAATCTCCGCATGAGTGATGGTGCTGAGGAGGTCATCGGCAAGGAGTTGGTCGGTCGTCTCGTAGAAGGCGGTCTTCCCTTCCCCACTCCCCTGGAAGTAGTCCTGATAGTTGCACAGTTCCCGACCCACACCGATGAAGAGCGTGTGGGGATACTGCGCAATCATCTCGCCCACCTGCTTGTAAAGGTCTCGTGGTAGCTGGGCACTCTGTAGGATGTCGGAGAGAATGATCACCGCCTGCTGATGCGAAGTGGCCGTGCGCTGCTTCTGAAAGTCAAGCGCAATGCGAAGCGAATTGATATCGTTGTTGTAAGCGTCGTTGATCAGACGATTGCCCGCCTGCCCCTCCTTGACCTCCAGTCTCATCTCGATCGCCTCGAGCGTCGCAAAGCGAGCCAGCACCGCCTGGCGCTGAGCCGTAGTGAGTGGCAGGAGACCAATGAGACAGAGACAGTGCGTAGCGTTTTGTATAGAGGCTTGATCCGCAAAGGGAATGGTCACCGTGCTGCTCTCGTCCGCATGCTGAGCTGTGATGGTTGTAGCACCATCCCCTGAGGGGCTGTAGGAGATATGGTAGTAAGCCTTGCCAGGCGTGAGGCTCCAGCCGATCGCCTTGTCCGAAAGGCCCAAGTTGTCAATGCCTCGCTGTATCTCATCGCTGTCGGCATCATAGACAAAGTGGTCGGCATCGACGAAGAGCTGCAGCTTCTCCTCGATCTTCTGATTGAGCGAAACGAAGTTCTCTTGATGCGCTGCCCCAATGTTGGTCAAGATACCGAGCGTCGGCCGTATGATGCGCTGGAGCCGCAGCATCTCCATCGGCATCGAGATCCCCGCCTCAAAGATAGCGAGCGTATGCTCCTCCTCCATATTCAGTATCGAGAGCGGTACTCCGAGCTGCGAGTTGTAGCTCTTTGGCGAGCGCACGATGCGATAGCAACCAGAGAGGAGGTGGTAGAGAAACTCCTTGACGACCGTCTTGCCGTTGCTTCCCGTGATGCCGATGACTGGGTAGTTGTAGCGCATACGCCAGTGGCTAGCTATCTGCTGGAGCGCACGGAGCGTCTCCTGCACCTGTACAATATTGGCGTCAGGATAGTGCTCCACATAGGGCTCGATCGGCTCGCAAATGAAGAAAGCCCGCACCCCATGCTCGTAAAGCTGGGGAATGTATTTATGCCCGTCACCAGAGGCGGTACGCATCGCGAAGAAGAGGCTATCGCTCGGCGAAGTGAGCTTACGACTATCGGTCAGGATATGTCGTATCGGACGCTCGTCGACGAGATGCGTTTGGATAGGACGAAGATACTCAAGGATGTTTTGCAGTGTAGACATTATCGTGTTGTAAATAGGGGTCATCATGGTTCTACTACGGAGGCTACGCATAGCTTCTCTCCATAGCGCTCACGGCAGTGTGCTATGCGCTCAGCGATCTGAGCCTGTAGTCGCTCGGCTCCGTGCGGTGTCTTAGGCCGATGCAGTGCCAGCTTACGCAGACGCTGAGCAACCTGACGCATCTCTACCTCACGCGCCTCTTGGCTTGCCCAGTAGGTGACGAAGTGATCGGCTATATAGGCGACCGCTTCATCAGACGGGTGGGTCAAGTCAGTGGCGTAAAAGCGGTAGTCCCGCAACTCATCATGTAGGATCTCATATGCGGGGAAGTAGTGACAGTCAGGTAGCTCACGACAAAGCGTGTCGCAGAGGATACGTAGCTTGCTCTTTGACAAGTTGCTCTCCGCCAAGCCGTCCTGCAGATAGCGCACGGGACTAACCGTCAGGACTATCTGCAGCGAATGATGCTTAAGGAGCTGAGAAAGCGTCGCTAGCATACGCTCCTGCAGAAGATCCAGGGGAAGGTCCCGTCTGTCGAAGAGACGTGCGGGCAGTTGCTGACAATTTGCCACGGCACGACCACCCTCCGCAAGGTAATAGACCTGCGTCGTGCCGAGTGTGATCCAGAGCCAGTTCGCCTCCGCTAGTCGGCGATGAGCCGTATGCCATAGCTGAGCGGTCGCCTCACGCAGCGCCTCCTGACTCTCGCCATAGATAGCGCTGTGGTGACGCAAACTATAGTAGAGTCCGTCGCGCTCTATAATATAAGGTGTATAGTCGGGGCAGTCTTGCTCATCGAGGAGCAGATCCTCCAGCGTATCGCAGATACTGATCGGATTGTAGAGCGTACCGTAAGGATTGACCAGCACATCATATCCGAGGTGCCGCATATGCTCGCCTATATGCTCACTAAAGCAAGAGCCAAGTGTCAGGATACGATCCCCATAGCGCCCCGCTATAGAGGTGGGCAGAGGAGCTATCTGAATCGGTGTGAACCACTGTATGGATCGAGAGGTGAGCATCTAGTGAAGTGTCAAGGCGCAGAGCCACCACAAAGGTACAAAAAAGCGGGTAGCACTCGTCTGAGCACTACCCACAATGCAAAGGGAATATCGTATCTAATAGTGGATTAGCGAGCTCTCCTCTAGAAGCGGCCCACGATCCCTATCGAGTAGTCTCTCGTGCTCACCTCAGCCTGCGCTGACGGTATGGTGCTGAGCAGACTAACCCGTCCGAAGAGTCCGAAGAAGCCATACCCTATCTCGCCACGCAGATCCAGTCCGAAGGGACGTACATTGAGATCATCGTCCACAAGCGTATTGATCCGCTCATCGAGCGAGCGTGT
This sequence comes from uncultured Porphyromonas sp., assembly GCA_946997275.1. GTDB lineage: Bacteria > Bacteroidota > Bacteroidia > Bacteroidales > Porphyromonadaceae > Porphyromonas. The sequence continues at coordinate 2,078 of CAMPUN010000099.1, read as the reverse complement.
GCGGGACTTTTGCAGGCATACGAACTTCGGGACGATCGATAGCGAGCTCCAGGCATTCGTCTCGCCCCATGAGAGCGACAGCCCTACCGGCATCTCTATGGAGAGGATGTCTAGTTGCGTTCGTGCATAGCCCACCTCTGTAGGCTCCTGCTTTAGGATCGTCTGTCCCTCATCGTCACGCTGCATAGCGTACTTCTTGTCAAAGGCAAATTTACTGCCCACAAGCGAAGTCCCCACGTTGAAAGCCCACGGACTACGCCCGATCTGGAGGATCCCATAGGCACCAAACTCTCCACGAGTAGAGCACCAAAAGCGCTGCTTGCCACTCCATGCAGGAGCTGTAAAGAGGTTCCAGCCGAAGGAGCAGACAAAGTGATAGGAGACATCTCCCATCAATGTCTTATAGATGATGGGGCGGCCATCCTGCTTGTGAACGGTGCTAATGCGGGAGCGGTTCCAAACTGACTGACGACCACCTCTCGTCCATACTCTATCTATATAGAGTGGCACCTCTTGCACCTGACCTTTAGGGAGCCGATGCTCCACCTCTATCTGACTATCTTTCTCACCTCGCATCACATAGACCGTGCGGTCAGCGAGCTGGATCGTATCACACGAGGTCCCCGTCTGCCCTGCAGCTCCTAGCGTAGAGAGTAGTAAGGTGACTAACGCAAATAAGGGTAATGTATAAACTCTTGAGTACATAGTGGCAATGCGATTAGAAGGTGATACTTAGTCCAGCTGTGAGAAGTCCCTTGTTGTTGTACCCGCTCATAGCGTCTTTGACGAGGAGTAGCGACTGAGGCGTGTAGTGGAGATAGAGACCTAGAGGTCTAAAGTCGATAAAAGCGCCATAGGTCATCGACAGTGGCGGTGTCGCCTCTGTCTTGGTACGCTCCTTGTGACGATTGCCATACTGCTTGTGCATCACGTACTCCTTGTACTTGATCTGCGGGATCACCTCAATGCCGACACGCATACGACTATTCATCATTGGGCGCATCCCCAGCGTGATTGGGAACGAGATGTAGCGTGTCACCAGCTTGCTCTGGCGTAGCCCCATCCCCTCTTCGTAGTGGTTTTGCGACAGCGAATTGAACTCTTTATTGGGCGTAAAGTAATAACCATCACGCAGGCTGTAGGTACGCCCCTCAAAGGCAAAGTCAAAGCCGACAAAGTAACGACCCTGCAGGTAATACCTATACCCTATCGGAGCCACCATGTAGTGGTTGAAGCAGGGTGTAGCAGCGTGTGCGAAAGCATCTCCCAGCATCATCGTCGAGCCGAAGTATAGCTTCGGAAAGATACGTATCGTACCCCAGCGGAAGCTATTATCATCGTAGATACCGAGTAGACCACCTACGCCCGATAGAGCCTTACGTAAATCACGCTCTAGCGAGAAAGCGGTCGTCTCCATACGACGCACGCGGTTCCGCTCGTTGTAGTCGACCAGCGTCACGTCCGTCTGATCTTTACTAGGCTCTATAATAAGCTTATAGTCATTTCGCTCAATGATTGTGTCGGGAGCAAGGCTTTCCAGCGGGGTAGCCTCCAGCCAGCTCGTGGAGAGCAAGAGGAGTAAGCCTGCCAGCAATCCTCCTCGTAGCGAAGCATGTAAGTGATACTGCATAGGTTGTTTTGATATATGTCGGTTAAAACAATGTTTGTTGTGAAGACAAAGTTAGAAAAATATCACTAACCGATGAACGCCTCCTCCTCTGGAACAGGGTTGATACAAGATAAGTCCATCAATGTCTCTATGGAGGAAAATCGGAAGATGGAGGAAATCGAGCAATTCCTCCGTGGAGATCTTAGAACGCCCACGGAGGAGCAAAAAAACTCTTCAGAACTTTGATTCCTTTCTTCCGAAGTTTCATTTCATTCTTCCGAACTTTTATTTCGACCCTCCGTGAAGAAAATTCCTTCTCAACCGAGCTATCCGCAAATCTCTCCCGAGGCGAGACGAGTAACCCGTGTAGGGACGCACGATCTGTGCGTCCGTCCCCGTTAAAGCCCTGACGCCGTAACCTTTGATACAACGGACGCACAGATCGTGCGTCCCTACAACCGTTACACGT
>CAMPUN010000098.1 GCA_946997275.1 uncultured Porphyromonas sp. | reverse complement strand
AACTACTTCGGACGTAGCTTCATCAGCTTGAACCCGATCCGTCGTACGGACAAGGCTCGTGCTAGTCTTGACTACGACTACGTTCGTCAGGAGGTCTTCCCAGGCGGCTTCACGCTTGATGCCAACGTGGGCTACTCGTGGCGTATCAAGTCGGGCGTCTACCTGCGCCTCAACCTCTCGGCCTCTAACCTGCTCAACACGAAGAACCTCCGTAGCGGTGGTTACGAGCAGCTCCGTGTTCGCTACACCAAGGAGGGCAAGATGATGAGACCTTTCGATAGTCGCTACTTCTATATGTACGGCACGACCTTCTTCTTCAATGCTGCACTACAGTTCTAACCCCCTTAAAACGGATGAATAGTATGACACATATATATAATAGACTCATCGTAGTGGTCGGCATGCTCGCCTTGCTGACGAGCTGTCAGTACAACAAGATTGACCCGCCACAGGAGCGAACGCCACGCCCTCTCTGGGAGCGTACGATGACGATCCAAGAGCTCAAAGCACTCTACCAGTCGAAGCCCGTACGGGTCGTACCCGATGCAGTGATCGTCGGTCAAGTCATCTCGGACGATAGCGAGGGCAACATCTACAAGTCCGTCTACCTACAGGACGAGACGGGCGGTATCGAGTTCAAGGCGGGACTCGTCAACTCCAACCTCCTCTACAAGCGTGGCTCTAAGATAGCCATCCGCTGTCACGGCCTGACGCTCGGTAAGTATGGCGGAGTCGTCACACTGGGCAAGAACTCTACGGAACCAAAGTACGAGAATGCTTATCTCCCCGAGCAGATGACGCCTAGCTTGGTGCGCTGTGACAATAGTCGCCAGCCACTCGTCTACCGCACACTCACTATCCCAACGCTTTCACCAGAGTATACCAATACGCTGATACGTCTTGAGGGCGTACAGTTCGTCGATAGCGAGCTAGGTCAGACTTATGCCGATGCGGACAATAAGACGAGCGTCCCCGCTGTGGAGCGTCAGATCGAAGACCAGCAGGGCAACCGTGTCGTGCTGCGCTCGAGTAGCTATGCGCTCTTTGCTGGTAGGCAGATTCCTCAGGGCTCTGGCAATATCACCGCCATCCTCGGCTACTTCAATGGGAAGCCTCAGCTCCTCATTAGCCTAGAGAGTGACATTAACTTCACCAGTCCACGATTTCAAACGACCAAGTAACGGAGGCTCCACGGAGCTTCGCTCAAGAATTTAAGAAACAGAGTTAGATCCAGATATGAAGACACTCAATAAACTTGCGACGAGACGACTACTCCTCGCTATCCTCACCATCGCTCCGCTGCTTGCTGTGACCAGCTGTAAGGATGAGATGGACTACTATGAGAAGCCCTACGTGACGCTCTCACCGAACTTCACCGACAACACGATCCCCTTCAAGCAGGATGGTGGTACGCAGCAGCTAACCATCGAGACCAATAGACGCTTCTCGATCACCTTCGGCGAGGGTGCCGAGTGGGTTTCGGCGACTCCTATGGAGGCGACCGAGGGAACGCATCAGATCACCATCACGGCACTCCCCAATAGAGGCGAAGATGCTCGTGAAGCTCAGATGATCATCAAGACCTCCACGACACAGCACGTCTACCTGATCATGCAGCTCGGCAGCACTGGCAAGGGAATCACCTACACATCGCTCGCTGAGATCGCTAAGCTAGGTGAGGGGCTAGACCAAAACGGCAAGACGATCGACCAAGACCTGCGCATTCGCGCTACGGTCACGACTCATGCCGAGACGAAGCAGTTCCCCTTTGCTGGTTTCCACTACATACAGGACGCTGAGGGCAATGCGCTTGTCCTGACAGTGCCTAAGGGCGAAGATGTCTTGCAGTTTGGCGACGAGGTAACCGCTAAGCTCAAGGGCGCTAAGATCTCTAACTTCAACGGAACGATACAGCTACAGGTTTCACACGCACAGATGTCTATCGTGCCCAACAAGCCTATCGAGCCGATCGAGACTACGCTCGCTGAGGTCATCGCTGGCAAGCACCCGAACCAGTACGTTCGTGTCAAGGATGTCCAGTTTGTCAAGCCAGACGTGCCTTTCTTTGACTCTGCTAGCACCTACTCCTCTACACGTCATCAGATCACGGACAAGAGTGGTAAGAATACCAATCTTGAAGTCTGGAAGACAGCTACCTTCCGCGAGGAAAAGGTCCCCTCTGGTAGCGGTAGCATCACGGCTGTTGTGACGGTCAATAAGACCTTCTTCAACCTCCGCCCCACGCTGCGCAGCGACATCAAGCTCGACCAGCCACGCTTTGACGTGGGTGGTGGCAATCAGCCTAACCCGAATCCTAATCCGAATCCTAATCCCGATCCCAATCCCAACCCGAATCCTAACCCGCAGGGGAACCTCTATGGTGTCGATCTCTCGCAGACGGCGCGTACGATACCCTTTGCAGATGACTTCTCTAAGGGCGGAAAGGATTACGATCCCTTTGCGCTACCTGGTTGGCTCAACAAAGCTCTAGTAGGTGGACGTGACTTCCAAAAGAGATCCCATGGCGGTGTGCACTATGCACAGGCAACTGACTATAAGTCTGCTGATCCTGAGAATAAGTGTGTCCTCGTCACGCCTCGCTTACAGATGAAGGTCGGCAGTAGCTACACGGTCGACTTGACTTATAGCACCGGTCACACCAATGGCGCTACGCTAACCATCCAGCAACTAGACAAAGACGGCAAGCTGGTGAAGACACTAGATGTGATCAATGACCAGAGCAGTCCTAGCGGTTACGGCAACCAGCACTATAAGAAGAGCTACACGATTACAGGCTCTGCCGAAGCTGGCTACATTGCTGTCCTCTATGCTGCTAAAGTTTCTGAGCGTACGGGTACGTACCAAGTGGAGGCACTCACGGTCAAGTAGCCTTCCTATAAAGCTTCCCTAACCAAGCGGAGCCTCTGAGCTTAACCTTGAGAGCCAGTCCCCCGAGCGGGTAGGTCTCTCCGAAGGGTAGTCTCAGAGGCTTCGCCTTTTGTTATCCCCATTACTCCAAAGAGCTATGTCCTCACTCCTATATAATAGACGCTTATCTCGCCAGATGCTCCTGCTCGTGGGCTGGGTGGCACTCCTACTCGTTGGTTGTAAGCCGCAAGGCACATCACAGCCCGAACTCCCCACAGAGCTAGCCCTCTATGACCGTACAGGAGCCTCCGTGCGGGTTGTGAGTGCCGAGCCGTTAGACTTCTTCGTGACTGTTGAGGCTCCGACTCGCTGGACACTCTCCGCATCGCCCGAGACGTGGCTCTCCGTATCCCCCAGCGAGGGCCATGCGGGCAAGCAGGAGGTGATCGTATCGATCTCTGCCAACGAGGGTGGAGAGCGTAAAGCTCAGCTGACACTCTCAGCCAATGGCAAAAGCGTCTCCTATACCATCACCCAGCAGCAAGCAGCTGGGCATACGGGTGGCAGTGGCGAGTATGGCAGCGAGACGATCCTAGGCGACGTCTCTCTCCTAGAGGCTCCCAAGCTCTCGGGACGTAGCTCCGCTTACTATATCACCCACCGAGTAGAGCAGGGACAGCGTGTCAACTTCTCTGTCGAGTACGATGTCGTCTACCACCATCCTATCTGGGTCTGTTATAGTGCCGATGAGTACACTTGTCAGCGACACACCGGGCGCAGTAACGCTTGGAGTTGGGATCCCTTTGTGCCTAGCCAGTACGAGGTCACGCAGAGCGCTTTCAGAGGGTATGACCGCGGACATATCGTCGCATCGGCCGACCGCCTTTACTCCGAGGAGGCGAACGAGCAGACCTTTTACTATACCAATATGAGTCCGCAGCGACGCAACCTCAATATGGGTGTGTGGCTACAGCTCGAGCAACTGGTACAGAAGTGGGCGCGCAATAGTCATCTGCGAGACAAGCTTTATGTGGTCAAGGGGGGTACCCTCCGAGAGGGCGAGACCCTCGGGGTCACCGTGGGCGGCATCACCGTGCCACGTTACTACTGGATGGCTATCCTGGCTCAGCGGGGCGACCACTATCAGACGATCGCCTTCTGGGTGGAGCACACCCGTCCAGCTCAGGTCGATCGTCCGCGTACGGTCGCTATCTCTATCGATCAACTGGAGAAGCGCACCGGCCTAGACTTCTTTCACAACCTCCCCGACAATATCGAGACTCGTGTCGAGGCAGCGCATCCCACGGAGGTCCTCTCCCTCTGGCCTGGCATTTAGCACTTCAGACACCTCTTCCTATTTCGTTGTCGGTTATAATAGAGAGTGCAAAGGTACGAACGCCAACAGCAAAGGCTTCTCTCTAATGTACCTAGTGTCTCTCTGAAGCTCCCTACCTGCTCCTCCCGCCCTCCTAGGAGAGGACACACGGAATTGATGATACGGTTGCATTTTCACTCTTTTTACGTAGCTTTGTGACCGAAGAGATTGCTACATCTCTTCGCAACCATGTCTTCACATCCCATTTGCAAACCATTTAATAACTGACTTTATGACGATACATAAACGACAAGACTTCCTGTGGCAACTTTTTCTTGCCACGCTCTTGCTACTACCGTTATCTCTCTTTGCGAAGGGAGACGGAGCTCCCAGTGTGCTACGTAGCCAGACCAACAGCGTTACTTTTACGACAAAGCGTGCCGTGGGGCAGCAAGTCAAGATCAAAATCAAGTCTTCAACTCCTGTCACTGCTCAGGGGCTAAAGGGTCCCATAGATACTGAGGGTGAATATCCGAAGGACTATACGCTTACCTCGCAAACCGTGACATTGACGGGCGATATCGTCGAGCTAGTCTGTTTTAGCAACGAACTGACGGAGCTGAGCTTCTCTCCTGATCATCCGATTGCTTCGCTAAACTGCTGTGCCAACCACCTCCAGGGAGAGGCTATGACTAAGCTCTTCACCACACTGCCAGACCGCACCGCTCTAGATAAGGGGAGCCTGATCATATATGACTCAAATGATGAGAACGAGGCAAACCATGCGCTAAAGAGTGACGTGGCACGAGCTACGGCTAAGAACTGGGAGGTTTTACAGCTCGGTCAGTGGTGGGTTAAAGAACCATATATTGGTGAGGATGACCCTGTCAAGCCTGTCGGTAATGAGACGATCACCTTCACGACGGCAAAGAGTAAGGGAGAAAAGCTTATTATGTCTCTCTTAGCATCTACTCCTGTGGAGGTAACGGGACTTCAAGGTGAGATAGACCCCAATGGCAATGAAGTCGAGTACATCCTAGACGGCAACACGATCACGCTCCGAGGAACAATTACTCAGCTCTCACTCAAGGGCAACTTCCTCACCTCTGTATCACTCTCGGACGATAGTCAGGTAGAGTATCTAGAGCTATCAAACAACTATCTGATAGCTCCGCACGTGGAGAAATTAATCTCACAACTCCCCTCTAGAGTGGGCCAGAAAGCGGGCGAGTTGGTCATCTTTGACTCAACGCTCCCGAAGGAGTTCAACTATTGCTCGACTGCCGATGTCGCCTCGGCACAGGGTAAGGGGTGGACTGTGATGCAGCATGACAAGGATCACAACATTATCCCCTACGAGGGCAAGAGTAACAAGGCGCCCAAGCAGGGCGAGGAGCGAGCCTTCATGAAGACGGATAAGCTGGTAGGTCAGAAGCTAGGTCTTGCCGT
>CAMPUN010000097.1 GCA_946997275.1 uncultured Porphyromonas sp. | reverse complement strand
ATACGAGCCTCTGGTGTGTCGGCCGTTTCGCCACGAGCCTTCTTTTCATTGGCGCAGCCTGCCTTGCCCTCGCCATGCTCTTTGGCGGCTTGAGCTTTGAGCTGCTCCTCCCAGTTTTGCAGATAAGCCTCGTCGATACGATCCTCGACAAGCTGTCCTGTGACGGTGACTATACTGTTGACACACTCCTGGGCAAAGGCGCCCATCTCCTCACTGGCCTCAGCGCGGATCACCTTGGTGTCGTCGCTACCCATGAGGAAGGCTTTCTTAGCGCCATGCTTGCAGAGGTGGGTGCAGATGCCCTGCACGGTAACCGTCTGACCAACGAGACTATCGGCAGAGGCGAGGAGTGCGTCCACCTCCATATAGGTCGGAGCCTCCGTCTCTGTGGTTGCGGTCTGATCTTGATCTTGCTTTTGCTTTTGCTTGTTGCACCCGACGAGGGCTATGGAAAGTAGTGCTGCGAGGAGCACGAGAGATAGTTTATTGCTCATACTGCTTGGGTGTGAAAACTATGCTTTGAGATAATAGCGTGTGAAGTGAGAGCTTCACAGATTTGCTTATAAAAGAGGATAGTCCCTCTCCTCCACATAGGGAGAAGAGGGACGAAACAGATTAGATAGCGGGGATGTAGACACGATAGGTCTCACGAGCCGTCTGGATGAAGTAGATACCAGCAGGTAGTGAGATCTCCATATCTCCAGAGAGTATTCGCTGTGCGACCATCTCACCAGCCGACGTGTAGATAGCTACTGGACGAGCCACATCGCTATGTACGTAGAGCGTACCAGCAGCGGTAGCAATAGAGAGCTTGGTTGCTGCGACCTCTTCAATAGCTGTATTGGTCTGACCAGATAGAGTGACAATCGTCTTGACATCGCCAGAGGTTAGGACGAGCTGAGCTGTCGCCTTGGCATTAGCTGCGATGGTCTTGTCAGGCGTGTAGGTTACCTTGAGGGTGGCAGGCTCATTGGAGATGGCGATCTCGCTCTTGTCCACAGAGTAGTACTTAGCACCCTCACCCTCGATCGTACAGGTGATAGCGCTCATGAGGTTCTTCTGTGTGACGGTCAGATCGACAGACTTATGCTCACCGACAGGTATCATCGTGAAGTCGATCTCGCTCTGAGATACCTTGATGTACTGCTCTGTCTCTGTCATTGCGTAGAGGTAGACCTCGTAGCTAGCTCCACCAGAAGTGAGGGTGAGCTTGCCGATACGCTCTTCGGGCGTCTTGGTGACAGCTGTCTTGAACTGAATCTCGAGAGCTCCACCCGTAGCGGGTAGCTCCTTGAGTTGTGCCGTAAAGCCTTCGCCAGAGCATGCCACCTGGATCGGATCTGTCAGGTCTGACGCTAGGACTTGTAGAGTGCCCTTGCCCTCTGATAGGTGGAGAGCCTTGCAACTAGCCGAGACTGAAGGGAAGGGGAGCTTGTGAGCAACAAAGAGGCTAAACCAGCCCTTGTATTTCATCTCCTTATAGCCCTCGGTCGTAAGGAGCTTAGCACTATTGCGGCAACGTGATGTAGCTACATAGCTATTGGCGACTACATCGCCACCGAATGTGACAGCAGCCTTGCTTACAGTAGGATAGTCTTGTATAGAACCCTCAGAGAGATTGAGGTCCAGTACTCGGTAGTAGGTTTGCAATCCTAGAGCATAAGCATGCAGGATGACTCGATCTCCCTGAGTGGAGATAGCCGTACAGTTGGAGATTCCCTTCTCTGGAAGGAGCGTGTGCCACTTCGCATTGGGCTTGCCCGTAGCTTTGTCTAGCGCTAGAGCATAGCCTCTGTGTTGCTTGAGCTTCTGCTCAAGGATCACATTCCCCTCGGCATCAACGAGTGCTCCAGCACAGCGCCCTGCTATGTAGACCTTGTCCTTGCCGACAGCCACACCATCGACAAAGACCTTCGTCCAGGGGTGCTCGGGTACAGCCTTGACGTCAATCTGAGAGATCCACGAGACCTTTAAATCTGTGTCTAGGCATAGGGTGATAAGGCTCTCCTTATCGCTGGGGATGAGTTGCTTGCCATCGATGGTGATGGGGGTCTTCTCCTTAGTTCCTGTAAAGCGACCCGTAGTATAGAGCTTACCATCTTGATACTTGATGACACCTAGCATAGAGCGTCCGATGGGAGCCCCCTGCTCGGTAAGCGTCTTGACGAGATTGCCCTTGCTGTCAAACTTGAGGATGAAGAAGTCTCCCATCTGCTTCTGTGAATCTCCATTCCACTTGACATTGTTCTTTGCCTTGATAGTCGTCTCGCCGATGGTTATGGCCGTGCGGACGAAGCCACAGACATAGACGTTGCCCTCGGGATCTATAGTCGTGCCCTTGAAGTCGCAACCTGTAGGTGTACCATAACTATAGTACGTCGCGTCGGGCATGGGCTTATGATCTACTTCAAAAGCCTTGTGATACTCAATCTGTCCTGTAGCACTAACCTTGACAAGGATAGGCATGAACTTGCGATGCTTAGATCCTGCAGCATCTTCCCCAGCTCCGATAAACTGGGACTTCATCTCTATATCGTAAGGCTTGCCGTCAGCCTGCACTAGGCGCAAGATGTCGACATCGGTTTTTGACTTGGACTTAGCATCGCGAACCATCAAGATGGTCACAAAGCCCCCGTCAGGAGTCGCCGTGATACAGTGGACGTTGGAGGCAACATCTCCTCGGCTGTTGTAGATATGCCAGAGTAGCTTGCCCTCAGGATTCATCTTGTAGATGGAGATAGCGGTATTGCCATTGGCAGCCTCACCATCATCACCGTAGGAGACCGCCTTGTCTGCAATGTTGGGCGCATCATAGTTGAAGACTGAGCTAGAGTCCGTGCGCTCCTTACTGTAGAACATATTGCTCGCAAAGAGATTGCCGTCCATTGAGGCGACCACTTGCTGAGGTACTTGCATACGCTCTACACTATTGGAGACAAGACGGTACCAGAGGAAGTTCTTTGCGATCCCCTCGTCTGGAGTCTGTGCTATCGTCACGCTCGCCGTACAGAAGAGCGTGAGGAGCATAAGTAATACTGGTAATTGTTTTCGCATACTGATGATATTTAGTTTGTTTGGTTATTTGGTTTTACAATTAGAATGAGATACCACAACGTATGGCTCCGTAGTCGCTACCACACAGCTTGGTCTGCGTGTGCAGGTAATCGAGAGAGAGCCACAGCACGTATCGATGAGTGAGCTGGAAGCCGTGTGTCATCTCCACACCGTAGCTCATTCGTGTGGAGCGAGCTATCTGATAGGCTCGCTCTAAGGTCTCATCATGTGTCGGTATCGGCTGATGCTGTGGCGCCAGCTGCTGAGAGCCGTATCCCACAGGGAGCCACACTCTGCACGTAGGTCTAAGTGAAGCTATGTAGCGTCCTCTAGCATAGTCCAGCTGAGGCGCTATCTGCCCCACAGCGTGGTAGAGCGTACGCATAGCATTAGGGAGTAAGTCCTCCTCATGTAGTCGGTAGCCTATGGAGAGGGTTGCACCCCACGTCCAGGGAGAGAGCATACTTTGCGCACTATGCCAGAAGCTCCGTCCACCCATCTCGATCATGCGAGCATAGTAAGAGTGCTCGGTAGCTATGCGTGGGTAGAGATTTCCCTTAGGATCACCGAAGAGGTGGACGGCCCCTCTACGTATGTCGCCTTGCGTGTAGAGCGCTATGCCCCAACGTCCCAGTCGTGGTGTGCTGGCATTGTACCCCGTCTGCAGATCTATCGTGTGACAGTAGAGCGTCGAGAGGGGTAGATTGTTAAGCTCGCGTATGATTCGGTCAGTTGTCAGCAGATGCCAGGTAGCCAAAGCGTAGAAGCCTTGACGCGCTTGACTAGTCGGGGTTAGGCCGAGCGAGAGACCATAGGATAGTCCTCGGTAGAAGAGCGACGTGTTGTTACCCCTAAAGCGATAGTAGTCCCCACCCACTCCAGTGAAGTGATACTCTCTGGCGACGCCGAGCTCACTCTGGAAGTCCACCTGATTGTTTTGCTTGTAGCGACCGATAGTGCCTGTTAGAGCGACTGCATAGTCAGTAGCTTGATAGCCGACACCTAGCTGCCCCTCTAGGAGTGTCGCCAGATTGCGAGGACGAGGGTCTTGCGTGCGATAGGCAAAGGTGGCACGATAGTCTGCCTTCAAAGAGAGGAGCCAGTCGCCTAGACGATGCGCTGTACCCGCCCCAAAGGTGTAGAGATCTTGATGCAGACGAGCCGTATGCGCTGTGTCTCCCATGACGTAGGGAGCGAGAAGCTGGTAGTCCGTCGTCTCATTGAAGCGTATCCCCTCCGTAGCCCGATAAGTGTAGGAGGCGGCCCCCCAAGCGAAGTTGTTGCGCTGACGCAGGGCGCTCTCGATATGCACCGACCCATCTATGTCTTGCTTGCCCATCTGCGGGATCATAGCCTCGCCCCCATCTCGACGCACAGCTCCGCCCAGGGAAAGATCCGTGCGAGATCCTCGCTCTGAGAAGAAGTAGAGAGGTGACACCGCTGGTGATACCGAACAGTCATAACCAGGGCATCTCTGCTCTAGTAGCGTGCGAAGCGTAGTAGGCCTATCTGTCGAGTCAATAGGAATAGCCTGAGTATCGACCTGCTGTCCATATAGGTTGCCGATGAAGAGACTCAACAGTGTCCAGACTAGAGCCAGAGGTCTGAAGTGTATGACCATAGATCTAAATGTTAGTAGCATAGAGTCCTCGGGATGTTTACTTAGCGACCATAGGTGTTATGCCATCATAGGTCTTGGCCGAGCAGGGTGTGCCCTTGGCGTCAATAGCTGAGCCCTGCTCCTCTACGAGAGCTGGCGTGACCATCGGATTAAAGTCTTCAGTTGAGTTGTTTGTATCCTGCAGGATCGGATTACCTAGCGCATCTAACCCGAGGAACTTGCGACGCACAGAGTGGAAGTATCGATCCTTCTGATGATCAGCCTTGCCACAGTTTGTATAGCCAGCGTCTATCGTCTCAGGCAGTATTGTCCACTGGATGTTTGCCTCGACACTACAGTTGACACCATCGAGGATCCAGTCGTTGGGGATCTTATAGCAAGAGCCAGACATATCGTAGCTGACCCCAGCATGTGTCAAGACCCAAGTGAACTTGTAAACATAGTCCTTCAGGTAGCTCTCCTTATCAATAGGCACACGTGCTATGACATACGATCTGAAGCCTCTATTGTGGAGGACAAAGAAGGACTTCGTGTAGCAAAACCACTTGTCTAGGTTAGGCACCAAAGGACTGTCGAAGTCTTGATGAGCAGGCACGGTAGAGACATCATACCACTCAAAGTTTGCCTTAGAGAGATCGAAGGAGTTGGGATTGTTTGTCTTATGGTCTATCCCTGTATCACAGAGTATGAGCCTTCCGCCGGGAGGTACAGCGACCTCTTTACCCGTGCCAGGCACTACATAGACCGCCTGCACCGCCATAGCTTCATGGCGGATATCAGGCTTGTAGTCATACTTTCTCGTAGAGACAAAGCGACTCTCACAGAAAGCTATTCCATCGGCATATAATACATGGTCTGTGCCGTTATAAAGCACGACATAATTATCGCCATGATACTGCTTGCCTGCGGGAGTCAGGGTCCCGGTGAAGTAGATTTCCTGTATCACGAAGTCCTCGACCTGTGGCACGAGCCTC
>CAMPUN010000096.1 GCA_946997275.1 uncultured Porphyromonas sp. | reverse complement strand
TCGCCACTCTTCCTCGCCTGTCTGCCCGAGCTACCGATACGGCTGATCGTGGTGGACGAGTGTCACTGTATCTCGCAGTGGGGCTACGACTTCCGCCCCAGTTATCTAAAGATCGCAGAGATACGTCGCTACTACCCCGCCGTGCCACTCCTAGCGCTCACAGCGACCGCTACGCCAGAGGTTGTCGCCGACGTGATGGCGCGCCTTAGCTTTCGTGAGCCGCATGTCATCAGTAGCTCTTTCGCACGGGACAACCTGCAGTATATCGTACGTCCTACGACGGACAAGGCGACGGAGCTCCTCCATATCCTCGCCTCGACAAGTGGCAGCGCGATCGTCTACTGTCGCAATCGCAAGAAGACGCAAGAGCTGGCTGAGATGCTGCAGGAGACTGGCATCTCGGCACACTACTACCATGCGGGGCTGACCCACGCAGAGCGAGAGATCAAGCAAAACGCTTGGATGGCTGGCGAGGTGCGCGTGATGGTCTGCACCAATGCTTTCGGCATGGGTATAGACAAACCCGATGTGCGTCTCGTCGTGCATTGGAGTATGCCCGTGGCTCTGGAGGAATACTTCCAAGAGGCTGGACGTGCGGGACGTGACGGAGAGCGCGCCTTTGCCGTGGTGCTATACGAGCGTCGGGATCGTGGGATGCTCCTGCAGCGAGTGCAAAACGAATTTCCCGACAAAGCTTACATTCGTGATGTGTACGACACCCTTTACAGCTACCTTGGCATTGGCCTCGGCGAGGGCATGGAGCGTAGCTACGAGATAGACCTCGAGGCGTTTGTGCGGACGGAGCATCTGCACCCGATACGGAGCTTGAGCGCCCTGCATATCCTCGAGTTGGCAGGCGCCTGGGAGCTACTCCTTGACGAGGCACGCTCACGACTCATCGTGGAGGTCTCTAGAGAGGAGCTATACTACATCCGAGGCTTGTCCGCCCAAGATGACAAGGTGCTACGAGCTGTCTTGAGAAACTACTCGGGACTCTTTGCCGATTACGTCTTCATCGACGAGCGTACCCTCTCCATACAGACCCGCCTGACGGGGGAGGCGGTTTACGAGAGCTTGGTCCGGATGAGCCAGCGAGGCATCATTCACTATATCCCGCGCAAGCGCTTGCCCCGTATCCTCTTCTACACACGGCGGGAGCGCAAGCATCACTTCCTCATACCCCCCGAAGTGTACGAGCTGCGCAAGGAAGCGATGACCAAGCGACTCGCCGCTACGATCGCATACCTCGACAGTCAGCAGGGCTGCCGACAGGCGATGCTCCTACACTACTTTGGCGAGGAGCTGGCTGAGCCGTGCGGACGCTGTGACCTTTGCCTAGCCCGTAAAGCGCGTTCCCAGCGTAGCGAAGGGACTCTGGAGGCGCGACTCAAAGCTCTTTTAGAGCAAATGGAGGAGCCGTCGCCTACTTTACGGGACTTAGCCAAAAGGCTAGGGGTCAAGACGAAAGCTTTGCTCCCGATCCTGCAGAAGCTCCTCGAGGAGGACGACCGCTACCGTACCGACGGGGTACACCTATATAAGAATAAGTAATCGAAAGAGTCACCACGATATGATCCTACACCCACACGCTAAGATCAACCTCGGGCTACGTATCCTACGTCGTCGCCCCGATGGCTACCACGACATCGAGAGCTGTATGCTCCCCATCGGCTGGGCGGACCAGCTCACGGTAGAGATAGCTACAGGAGCTACGGAAGACTCGTACGAGATCGCTGGCCTAGCGGGTGACCTGCCTATCGAGCGCAATCTCATCTACAAAGCGGTGCAGCTACTCCGAGCGCATCACCACGAGATACCTCCACTACGGCTCAAGCTCGAGAAGCGGATCCCGTCAGAAGCTGGTCTCGGTGGTGGCTCGGCCGATGCTGCCTACACGCTCCTAGCGGTCAACGAACTGTGCCACTTAGGACTCGCCACGGCACAGCTAGAAACGTTGGCGGGAGAGCTCGGCAGCGACTGCCCCTTCTTCATCCAGTCTCGCCCCGTGCTGGTCACAGGCCGTGGCGAAGTGCTCACACCGCTCACGATGCCGTCCGCACTGCACGGCAAATGGCTCCTCGTCGTCAAGCCCCCCATCGGCATGAGAACCGCCGAGGCGTACCGACAGGTGACACGCCACCCCGAGGCGGAGGGCAAGCTCGCTGCACTCCTCGAGCAACCGATAGGGGAGTGGCGAGAACTCATCGTCAACGACTTCGAGCCCGTCGTCTTCGAGCACTACCCCGAGCTAGCCGCTCTGCGAGACACGCTCTACCACCACGGCGCCCTCTACGCCGCCATGTCCGGCTCCGGCACCGCCCTCTTCGCCCTCTTCGCCGACAATCCCCTCTCCTCCGTCTCCTCCTCCCCGCTCGCTACCCACCTCGCCGACCTCCCCGTCTGGCTCGAGCTCCTATCCTGACCCTAGTCTCCGCAAATCTCACGAGTAGCGACTTTGACGTGTAACCTTTGTAGGGACACTCGGTCGTGTCTAGTGAGAGGGCATTCGTCCCCGTTAAAGCCCTGACACCATAACCTTTGACACAACGGACGCACAGATCGTGCGTCCCTACAGGACGACATTTCGCTTTGACGGGGACGGACACACTATGACTCGACACTAGCCGTGACTGTGTCCTATAGGGACGCACGAGCCGTCCAGCCCCTACAGCTCTTTACTCGTTTAGGTATCCCTACTCGTGAGAGTTACGGCATCGAGTCCAAGAGAAGAATTTCGTCCAAATCTTGGAGAAATCATATCGGATTCTGCTGTATTTGGACAAATCCCGAGAAGTGCCCTTTTTGCTCTTGATTGATAGCCCTTAAGGCTTGTAACTTTGTGCTGTCTATAAGCCTCTTCTTTTGTATCCCCTAGAGGGTATTTATGCACTCTCTAGGGGTATTTAGAATCGCTAGATCCTAGCCAACTACACGAAGCAATCATCTATCAACTACCAATTAATATGACAATTAATATGACAAGAAGACTACACCACTGGGCGTGCGTCCTACTCTGCACGCTCCTCACCTCGATAGGGCTACAAGCCGAGGAATCCTCCCAGCCCTCGTCTACTACCTCCGATGCACTCCGCACTGGTAGCGAGGGTGTCATCACGATGACCACCTCCAAGGCCGTCGGAGAGAAAATCACATTAGAAATTTGGGGTGGTGGCATCACCATCGAAGGTGTCAAAGAGTCGTTTTCTAGAGGCTCCGCTACCTACACCCTTACCAGCCAAACTGTCATCATTCGAGGCAATGTCACAGAGCTTAAAAGTTGGAAAAATCAACTGACTGCATTGGATGTATCCCAAAACACAGCGTTGACAGAGCTTGGATGCCCTGAAAATAAGCTGACCAGCTTGGATGTATCGGGCTGTACCGCCTTGACAGTGCTCTACTGCAACGACAACAAACTGACCAGCTTGGATGTATCGAGCTGTACCGCCTTGAGAACGCTTGACTGCCTCAACAATCAACTGACCAGCTTGGACGTATCCCAAAACACCGCCTTGACAACGCTGAGATGCTCCGAAAATCAGCTGACCATGTTGGATGTATCAAAGAATACGGCCTTGACAAAGCTTGAATGCTACGAAAATCAGCTGACCAACTTGGACGTGTCAAAGAACACCGCCTTGACATGGCTTAACTGCTACCACAATAAGCTGACCGCATTGGATGTTTCCCAAAACACTGCGTTGACAAATCTTGTCTGCCAGCAAAATCAACTGACTGCATTGGATGTATCTAGAAACACAGCGTTGACAAAGCTTGTCTGCGCTGAAAATAAGCTGTCCGCATTGGATGTATCCCAGAATACTGCTTTGAAAATCTTTGCCTGCGGTGAAAATCCGCTGACTGCATTGGATGTATCCCAAAACATTGCGTTGACACAGCTCATCTGCGACCGCAATCAACTGACCGCATTGGATGTATCCCAAAACACCGCATTGAAATGGCTTGACTGCTGCAACAATAAGCTGACCATGTTGGATGTATCAAAGAATACGGCCTTGAGAACGCTTGAATGCTACATCAATCAGCTGACGGCATTGGATGTATCCCAAAACATCGCGTTGACAGAGCTCTACTGCCAGCGAAATCAACTGACAGCATTGGATGTATCCAAGAATACCAAATTGGAAGCACTTCGCTGCCACGGCAATCAAATCAAAGGCAAAGAGATGACCCGCTTGGTGAACAGCCTGCCCGACCGTACCGGAAAGAGAGCCGGTAAATTTACCATAGTGCAAGAACCAGCTCTTGAGGGCAATATTTGCCTTAAATCCGATGTCGCTATTGCCAAGGGTAAGAACTGGAATACGCTAAAGTACAAGTCCGATACCAGAAAGTATGTTGCCTACGAGGGCGCAAATTCCTTAAAGGTTACGCTGACAAAGGAAGGGGAAGGAACGCTCACCGCTCCCGGGGTGGAAGACCTTAACGCCGTTCCGGAAGGTACCGAGCTGACCATCGTAGCGACACCGGCTGACGGCTACAAGTTGACAGCTCTCACGGCCAACGGTACGGACATCCTCGCAACAAAGAAGTTTGTCGTTACGGAGAATACCGAGATCAAGGCAACCTTTGCGAAGAAGAAGAACTACACCGTGACATTCACGCCAGAAGGCGAAGGGACGCTCACAGCTACTAGAAATGGGGAGCCCTTTACCTCTGGAAGCCTAGCTTATGAAGGCGACAAGATCGTCATCACAGCTCAGCCTGCTGAGGGCTACCAGATAGACAAGTGGCTCATCGGCAAGGAAGAGATAGAGGCCACATCCTATACGGGTCAGACGACCTTTGAGTGCACCGTCGGCACGGCAGATATTTTAATCAAGGCGACCTTTACGAAGAAGACTTTTGCCGTTACGCTCACTAAGGAGGGCGAGGGAACGATCTCAGCCACCGGTGCTGACGATCTCAACGCAGTCCCCTATGGTACGGAGCTAACGATCGTTGCTACGCCAGCTGCTGGCTACAAGTTGACAGCTCTCACAGCCAACGGCACAGATATCCTCGCTACGAAGAAGATCGTTGTCAAGGAGGCTGTCGAGGTTAAGGCTACCTTTGTGGATCACACGGGCGTGGAGATGACGGTCACGCAGCAGGTGAAGCTCTACCCGAATCCAGCGACTGACTATGTCATCGTGGAGGGTGTAGCTCCTGCCAGCGAAGTGACGCTACACAGCATGACGGGCGAGCGGCTCTATGCGGGTCGTGCCGATAGCCGTGGCGTGCTACAGATTGACCTGACACCCTATGCGGACGGGGTTTACCTGGTCTGCGTAGCGGGCGAGACTTACCGCGTAGTGGTAAGACGATAGAATCAAAAAGGGACGAACGACGGTTCGCCCCTTTTTTGATTAGAGGTTAGAGGTTAGAAGAGACGAGTAACGGTTGTAGGGACGCACGATCTGTGCGTCCGTTGTAGTACAGCTAAACAGGTTGCTCAGTAACCTTTGACACAATGGACGCTCAACCGAGCGTCCCTACACGGGGTTACACGTATCGTCTAACGTCTAGTCTCTAACCTACCGTTGTGTCGCTCTTCTCTAGGGTCTGTTGAGACGCTTGTGGATCACAGACCGACGTTGAGTGCACTAGAGCTCTGGCGCGATGGACTCTTGTATTACCTTTGCACTGTCA
>CAMPUN010000095.1 GCA_946997275.1 uncultured Porphyromonas sp. | reverse complement strand
TTCATACGTCGCTTCGCCCGTGTCTACACCCCCGTCGTAGTGATCGTAGCGCTCCTGCTCGCCTTCCTTCCGCCACTCCTGATGGGCAGCTTCGCCGACCACTTCGCCACCTGGCTGTACCGTGCGCTGACCTTCCTAGTCATCTCTTGCCCCTGCGCTCTGGTCATCTCCATCCCGCTCTCCTTCTTTGCCGGCATCGGAGGCGCTTCACGGGCTGGCATCTTGGTCAAGGGGGCTAACTATATGGACGCTTTGGCGAAGGCGCGTGCCGTCCTTTTTGACAAAACAGGCACCCTGACGAAAGGCACTTTTACCGCTAATGCAGTACACCCGACAGCCTGCGAAGCGAACCATCTACTACATATGGTGGCTCACGTGGAGCGTCACTCCACACACCCGATTGCAGCCTCACTGCGCAACGCCTATCCCAACGAACAGGACGGTTGCACCATCGAGGAGGTAGAGGAGTTGGCTGGGCGTGGGGTCAAGGCGCGTGTCAACGGCTCCGTAGTTCACGTAGGGAACGTAGCGCTCATGGAGTCTATCGGGGCTCAGTGGCAGCCGTGCGACCATGCGGGCACCATCGTACATGCCGCCATCGACGGTACCTATGCGGGACATATCGTCGTCTCCGACACGCTCAAGGAGGAGTCTAGCCAAGCAATCGAGGCGCTGAACCACCTAGGCATCCGCCAGCTGGTCATGCTCACGGGCGACCACGAGGAGGTGGCTCAGCAGGTCGCCAAGGAGGTGGGCATCACCGAGTACTATGCGGATCTGCTCCCAGCGGACAAGCTGTCTCGCCTTGAGGCGATCCTCCAGCAACCCGCCCGAGGCACCGTCCTCTTCGTAGGCGACGGCATCAACGATGCACCTGTCCTAGCGCGTGCCGATGTGGGTATCGCCATGGGCGGACTCGGCTCTGATGCTGCCATAGAGGCGGCCGACGTGGTCATCATGGACGACAACCCGCTCAAGATCGCCACCGCCATAAGGATCGCACGCCACACAGTCGGCATCGCGCTCCAGAACGCATGGTTTGCCATCGGCATCAAGGTGCTGGTGCTACTCCTGGCACTGCTCGGGATAGCCTCCATGTGGATGGCCGTCTTCGCCGACGTAGGCGTCACAGTCCTCGCCGTGCTCAATGCGATGCGCGCCCTGCGCCCCGTCAAAGTTAGCAGATCAAGCAACTAAAGCCGACACACAGTCCCTATAAAACTCAATATCCACGGAGATATACCCCAATATCTCCGTGGATATTTTTTAATTCTTCGGAAGAGCGAAATGAAACTTCGGAAGAATCAAATGAAACTTCGGAAGAATGAAATCATAAGTCCGAAGAATTTGCCGATTCCTCCGTGGAGAATTTTCGGTTGCTACCGAGGTATTCTTGATTTCCTCGGAGGTGTGGGAGGTTAGAAATTAGAGGTTAGAAGTTAGAGATGTAGTACAACTAGACGAGTAACGGTTGTAGGGACGCACGATCTGTGCGTCCGTCCCCGTTAAAGCCCTGACGCTGTAACCTTTGACACAACGGACGCACAGATCGTGCGTCCCTACAAAGGGTTACACGTATCATCTCTACACGTATCATCATTACACGTATCGCTTTGACACAACGGCATGGCGCATAGCTTACGACTTTTGTCTACCTTTGTAAGCGATGAGATCACTTCACTACATCGTCCTACTGCTCTGCGTACTGCTACAGGGGAGCGCGCTGGCTCTGCATGGGCAGGCGACCGACACGACGGCTGTTGCGACGTTCCACCGTGTGGCGCTCACGGGTTACGTCTTAGACCGTGACCGTGAGCCGATCGAGTTTGCCTCGGTACGTGTAGAGGGTACGAGCATTGGCACCTGGAGCGACTTGACGGGCGCTTACCGCTTGGAGTTGGCCCCGACGACCGATAGCGTGGTGGTCAGCTACAGCTCCATCGGCTATCAGACGGTGCGCCAAGTGTACCCGCAGGGGATCTCACGAGACATGCACTTTAACCCGATGCTGGGTGAGAGTGCTACCGCTTTGGCTACCGTGATAGTGCGGGGCGAAGCGCGTCCGCCCAGTATGGAGCGGATCACGACTCAGACGCTCGCCATGGAGGCTTCGCCGACACGTAGCATCGAGTCGATGGTGGCTACCTATGCGGGGGTCACGCAGCACAACGAGCTGAGCACGCAGTACAATGTACGTGGGGGGAGCTTCGATGAGAACCTCGTCTACGTCAACGGTATCGAGGTTTACCGTCCGCTATTGGTACGCTCAGCCGAGCAGGAGGGCTTGAGCTTTGTCAATACCGATCTGGTGGAGCGAGTATACTTTTCGGCTGGAGCCTTCGATGCGCACTATGGCGACCGACTCTCCTCGGTCTTAGACATACAATATAAACGTCCCACGAAGCTGGAAGGCGCTGTCACCCTTGGGTTGATGAATAATAGTCTCTACGTGGGGGGTAAGCATGGGCGCTTTACCCATGTCACGGGCATCCGAACGCGCACCACGCAGCTGCTGCTCTCGAAGATGGAGACCCGTGGGGAGTACAACCCCTTCTATGCAGATGCGCAGACCTATCTGACCTACACCTTCAATGATCGCTGGCGCATCGAGGCCATCGGCTACTACTCCTGGACGCAGTACCGCTTTCGTCCCGAGCAGCGCGAGACGACTGTCGGCTCTTTGCAAAATGCAAAGCACTTTACCGTCTACTTCGACGGACAGGAGCGGGATCGCTTCTCCACACTCTTTGGTGCCTTGACGCTGCACTGGCGCCCCAGCAGTCAAGGGGCGCACAGGCTGGACCTGAGCCTCTACAACAGCAACGAGCGGGAGAGCTACGATATAACGGGCGCGTACTATCTACAGAAGGAGGCTGACCCGACGACTGGATCGGATAAGCAGGAGCTCCTCGCCACGGGTGTCAATCATGAGCATGCCCGCAACCTGCTCCGCTACTCGGTCGCTGCACTCGCTTACAGTGGCAACCAGCGCCTCAGCGAGACGCATCGTCTCATGTGGGGTGCGGAACTACGAGGCGAGCAGATAGCGGACTACATCTCTGAGTGGGTCAAGCTCGACTCGGCGGGCTACAACCTACCGCGTGACCCCAATCTGATCAAGATGCAGAGCAACCTTTACTCCAACGTCTCGCTACGCTCGGCACGTGCCTCGCTCTATCTGCAGGATGAGATGCAGTGGCAGACACCTTCGGGGCGTTATCATCTGACGGCTGGCGTGCGGGGGAGCTTCTGGTCGTTCAATAAGAAGGCGGACCTATCGCCTCGCTTGGTAGCTTCGTGGCGACCGAAGGAACTGACCGATCTCTTGGTCAGAGCAGCTGGAGGACTATACTACCAGAGCCCCTTTTACAAGGAGATCCGCATCATCGAGGCTGACGCCATGGGCAATCAGTCGGTACTGCTCAACGATCAGGTGCGTTCGCAAGGCTCGGCACAAGCCTTGGTCGGTGTGGACTACAACTTCCTCGTGGCGGATCGCAAGTTTCGCCTCACCGCCGAGGGCTACTACAAGCATCTCTTTCGGATCAATCCCTACTATGTGGACAATGTCAAGCAGCGCTACCTAGGTCAAAACCTCGGCACGGGCTACATCGTGGGGCTGGATGTCAAGCTCTTTGGGGAGTTTGTCCCAGACGTAGACTCGTGGTTCACAGCCTCGCTTATGCGTGGCCGGCAGACCATCGAGGGGTATGGCGAGATGCCACTACCACACGTGCCGG
Organism: uncultured Porphyromonas sp.; assembly: GCA_946997275.1. Lineage (GTDB taxonomy): Bacteria > Bacteroidota > Bacteroidia > Bacteroidales > Porphyromonadaceae > Porphyromonas. Next base: position 1,927 of record CAMPUN010000095.1, on the reverse strand, counting down.
ACTACAATTTGTCACTCTTCTTCCAGGACTACTTCCCTGGCTACAAGCGGATCACGCTAAGCTTGCGAGGGGTGCTGACGGGAGGACTGCCTCAGCTTAACGCAGCCGAGGGATTCGGTCGCCCACTCTTCCGTGGGACGGCCTACAAGCGTGTGGACATCGGTATGCAGTACACGCTGTGGGACCGCGAGACTGCACAGCCTGGTGCGTGGCGCTGGCTACAAGCACTCAGCAAGGTCTCGGTCGGGGTGAATGTCTTCAACCTCTTTGACATGACGAATATCGGCTCTTACTACTGGCTCTCGGACGCTTACCGCAACCAATACGCCGTACCCAACTACCTGACGGGACGCCAGTACGACGCCTCGCTCATCGTCCGCTTCTAATTCACCTTTCTCTTCCCAAATATTGCGAGTCCTTGGCTTGGACTTGGTGGCACTTTGACATAATGTCGCAAGTGCTTGCGTCGTGGCACAATGTTTGATACCTATGTGATGTAAGCGTCTGACCTACGAATGGTCCAGGTCAGCCGACAGACACATTAACAAATAAGAAATCAACAAACAACACAATACTATGGGTAAGATAATTGGTATAGACTTAGGAACTACAAATTCATGTGTAGCAGTCCTGGAGGGTGGCGAGAGCAAGGTCATCCCCAACAGCGAGGGACGTATGACGACTCCCTCAGTAGTAGCATTCGTAGAGGGCGGTGAGCGCAAGGTGGGTGACCCCGCTAAGCGTCAGGCTATCACGAATCCGACAAACACGATCTACTCGATCAAGCGCTTCATGGGTGAGACCTATGATCAGATACAGAAGGAGGCTGAGCGCGTTCCCTTTAAGGTTGTCAAGGGCGACAACAACACGCCTCGTGTAGACATCGACGGACGTCTCTACACGCCTCAGGAGATCTCGGCGATGATCCTTCAGAAGATGAAGAAGACGGCCGAGGACTACCTTGGCACAGAGGTCACCGACGCGGTGATCACGGTGCCTGCTTACTTCAACGACTCACAGCGTCAGGCAACCAAGGAGGCTGGTGAGATCGCTGGACTCAAGGTACGTCGTATCGTCAACGAGCCTACGGCAGCTTCGCTAGCTTACGGCCTTGACAAGAAGGGCTCCGATATGAAGATTGCGGTCTTCGACCTCGGTGGTGGTACATTTGATATCTCCATCCTAGAGCTCGGCGACGGAGTCTTTGAGGTAAAGTCCACAAATGGTGATACGCACCTCGGTGGTGATGACTTTGACCATGTGATCATCGACTGGCTCGCTGAGGAGTTTATGAAGGACGAGGGTGTCGACCCCCGCAAGGACAATATGGCACTCCATCGTCTCAAGGATGCTGCTGAGCGTGCTAAGATAGAGCTCTCTAGCTCGACATCGACGGAGATCAACCTACCGTACCTGATCCCTGTAGATGGTATCGCTAAGCACCTCGTTCGTACGCTGACACGTGCTAAGTTTGAGCAGCTGGCTGACAAGCTGATCCACGCTTGCGTAGCTCCCTGTGAGCAGGCGCTCAAGGATGCTGGTCTCACGGCGAGCGACATCAATGAGGTGATCCTCGTGGGTGGCTCAACACGTATCCCCGCTATCCAGGAGATCGTCAAGAAGATCTTTAACCAGGAGCCCTCTAAGGGTGTGAACCCCGACGAGGTGGTCGCCTGCGGTGCCGCTATCCAGGGCGCTGTCCTGACGGGTGAGGTAAAGGATGTCCTACTCCTTGATGTGACTCCGCTCTCTCTCGGTCTAGAGACGATGGGCGGTGTGATGACTCGCCTGATCGATGCGAATACGACGATCCCGACGAAGAAGAGTCAGATCTTTACCACAGCTGTGGACAACCAGCCTTCTGTAGAAATTCACGTCCTACAAGGTGAGCGTTCGCTAGCTAAGGATAATAAGAGTATCGGTCGCT
>CAMPUN010000094.1 GCA_946997275.1 uncultured Porphyromonas sp. | reverse complement strand
AATCTCGTATACACAGCGTCTCAAACATTAGCCCCATCGTGCTAAGGTCGTTGATGAGGTCCTTGGGTCCTATGCCTAGTGATGCTGTGGCAATGGAAGGGTCTACGAAGTAGTGGGTACTCGAGGTGCGAATAGCCGTTTTGCTACGCAGGTTCGGGTTCCAAGCTTCTGCATCTTCTACTACGAAGATGTCTTGAAGTGCGTTGATATAGCTGGTGACGGTCTTTTCGCTGATGTCAAATCCACCCCCAGTAGTCATATCTGCCGTTATGGTGCCGATGGAGGCTTGAGTACCCTGATGGCGAGCATAGGAGCGAAGTAACTTGCGTGTGGTCTCAACACTGCGCTGTACTCCATCTACACGAGATATGTCACTGTGCACTACGCCATCTACATAGTCCTTAGCTTGGTCAAGTGCTATCTCTGTCTCCATATCAATGGCTCTGGGCCAACCTCCCCGACAGATGAGATAGGCTATGTCATCTAGCTCATGAGAGACCTGTCCTACGACGCTTTCATTGCCTTCGAACAACTCTCTCAAGCTCACCGTACCCGTAGAGTCACCGCTCTCCCATAGGCTCATAGGTCTCATCGTGAGCCACGCAAATCGGCCTGTACCACTATGCTCTACCTGACTCATATCAGCTGGAACGGCACTACCCGTAAGAATAAACTGACCTAAATCTGGTCGGTGATCCACTTCATAGCGGATCGCATCCCACAGTCTAGGCGCCAGCTGCCACTCATCAATCAGTCGGGGCGTCGGCCCTACGAGCAACTGATCTATGCTCATCTCGGCCATCTGTAGATAAGTAGCCCGTCGCTTCGGGTCATCCATGTAGATGACACTTTGTGCTACTTGTTCGGCTGTTGTCGTTTTGCCACACCACTTAGCACCTCGTATGAGAACGGCTCCCTTGCCTCGGAGCTTTCTCTGGAGTAGTTGGTCTGCGATTCGCTTCTTATATGCCATATCCGTAATCTATTTGCTGTCAGCATACAAAGGTACGATTATTTTCGCTGTTTCCACATTTGGCCGTATTTCGCTTCCATATTTGGCCGTATTCCGTTTCCATGTTTGGCCGTATCTCGTTTCCACTTTTGGCGAAAAGGTGGTGGAGTAGCATCTTTAGGGTATTGCATATGTCAAAATAATTACATATCTTTGCGTACGAAATTAGAGATGCTTAAAGAGTGTTCCTTTTTTTTCTGCTAAAGCTAGGCCTGAGATGTCATGCGCACTGGTTGAGTAGCCGACTGCTCAGTTGCAGTCTTACATTGTCTAGATGATCTCTGGCTAGCTAATAGTTGTAATCGCTCTGATGGCGATTCAGGCAACTACAACAACGAGATCTATGTCAAACAAACTTAAATAGGATAAGGTATGGAAACTATCAAATGCGAAAAGTGTGGATGCGTCATGGCGATAGCATCCGAGGTCTGTCCCGAGTGCGGCGCATCGGTGAGTCAAGGTGAGCCTAAAGCGAAGCCTCAACAATCTGGAGCCCAAGCTCCTTTCAAGGGCTTGGAGGAGGAGCTGAGAAACAATCTCGCTCTGCAAAAGCAGAATCCGTCACGAATGGTCACTACCTATATTGACCGCTTCATTAAAGACGAGGAGGGTAAGCAGCGTGATATACTATATGACTACATTGAGATGGCAGCGGCAAATATAACCAACTGTGTCTTCAAGCATGAAGATGGGGAGGAAGTATTTGCCGGAACGCTGAACGATGGCAAGAGGCACCTGATGATGCAGTTCTATTTCCTTGACGATGATGAGGACTACAAGAGATTTCAGGCACCGGAGTGCGCTAAGCTCTTTACCATGGAGGAGTCTCCAGCTGGGACTTACTATTACTCTATAGACTGTGGCGAAGACGTTCACCTCGCAGCAGAGATCTTCACAAAGGTCGCTATGGACGTTTATGAGCTACCCACCGCAGTCCCTGTTGATAAGTTCTTCTCATCAACATACTACACCAAGAGAGCTGCGGTTAAAGAGGCCAAGAATCGCAGTGTCTTGCACTACAAACCGACTAGAGGAGGCTTCTTCAAGAACGTAGGACGTGCTCTCAAGTTCGCATTCCCAGAGTTCCGAAAAAAATGAGTGCTAATCAAATCATAACGAGTTGATAAAGGGTGCACTTATGACAAAGAAATCAGTTATCTCAGGCGCGGAGTCAACACGCTCATCTGCTATGATCAGGATGACAACGCAAAAGGTGGTCGGTGAGCAGATCTCCTTACGAGTAGAGGCTAGTGGAGCAGTATCTATAGATGGTGTCCAGGAGCCCCTTCACACAGATGGTCAGTATCATAACTATACGCTCACTGCTCAGGAGGTAGTCATCCGTGGCGAGGTTACACACTTTGGTTGTAGTCAAGACTTTGAAGACGAAAAGGGTATAGCGACTTTAGAGTTTTCCCAGTGTGCTGCCTTAAGAGAGTTGGAGTGTAACTTTAATAAGCAACTAACGAGTCTGGGTCTCTCTCAGTGTGTAGCCTTGACCACGCTAGACTGTAGCGATAATGATCGATTGACGAACTTAGATCTCTCTCAGTGTGTCGCCTTGACCACGCTGAATTGTAGCGATAATGATCGATTGACGAACTTAGCTCTCTCTCAGTGTGTCGCCTTGACCACGCTGAATTGTAGCGATAATGATCGGTTGACGACTTTGGACGTGACGAAGAACGTTGCCTTAGCAGAACTAGACTGTAGTGGCAACGGGCGGATGACACGCTTGGATCTATCGAAGAACGTAGCCTTGACTAAGCTGTTTTGCGATTTCACTGGACTGGCGAGCTTGGATCTATCGAAAAACGTTGCTTTAACCGAGCTGATCTGTAGTGGCAACTGGCGGATGACGAGCTTGGATCTATCGAAGAACGTAGCTTTGACTAAGCTAGCTTGTGAGAGCTTAGAGCACTTGGATCTCTCACACAACGTGGCTTTGACCGAACTCAACGTCAGTCAAAACAAACGGATGACGAGACTAGATCTCTCGAAAAACGTGGCTCTAACAAAGCTAACCTGCAACTGGAACGATCAATTGACGAACTTAGATCTCTCGAAGAATGTAGCCCTAACTGAGCTGGTTTGCGATTTCACTGAACTGGAGAGCTTGGATCTCTCAAAGAACGTCGCCCTGACTACTTTGTCTTGCAAAGGCAATAAGCAACTGAAGAGCTTGAATCTCTCGAAGAACGTCGCCTTGACCAAGCTGGAGTGTGATGACAACAAGCAGCTGACGAGCTTAGATCTATCGAATAGCGTTGCTTTGACTGAGCTGGCTTGCAATTTCACTGAACTGGAGAGCTTGGATCTCTCGAAGAATGTTGCTTTGACCGAGCTATTCTGCTGGTGTAACCTGCGATTAAAGAGCTTGGATGTAACGGGATGTATAGCTCTGAACAGTTTGTGCTGTCATAGAAACAATCTGACGAGTTTGGATCTGACGAAGAATGTTGCTTTGACCGAGTTAGATTGTAGTGGCAACGAACAATTGACGAGCTTAGACCTCTCTAAGAACGTTGCCCTGAGCGAACTTAGCTGTACAGACAAGGAGCAAACGATTGAAGAGCTATCAAGTCTCCCAAACTTGAAGAAGCTTTCGTATCAGACGAATTCAGACACTTTAGATCTCTCCAAGCTCGTCCATTTGACTGAGCTGTCTTGTTGTGGCACCAAGCAGCTGACAAGCTTAGATCTCTCGAAGAACGTTGCCTTGACAAAACTAGATTGTAGCAATAACGAGCAGCTGACAAGCTTAGATCTCTCCAAGCTTGTTCATTTGACCGAGCTAGATTGTATAGACAATGACCAATTGACAAGCTTGGATCTGACGAAGAACGTCGCTTTGACTAAGCTAGATTGTAGCTATAACGAGCAGCTGACGAGCTTGAATCTCTCGAAGAACGTCGCCTTGACCAAGCTGGAGTGCAAAGACAACAAGCAGCTGACGAGCTTAGATCTATCGAATAACGTTGCCTTGACCAAGCTAGACTGTAGAGACAACGAGCAGTTGACGAGCTTAAACCTCTCAGAGAGCGTTGCCTTGACTGAATTACATTGTGGTGGTAACGAGCAACTGACGAGCTTAGATCTCTCTAAGAACGTTGCCTTGACTACATTGTCTTGTTACGACAACGAGCGTTTGAAGAGCTTAGTTCTTCCAAATAGCGCTACCTTGACAGAGCTACGTTGTACTGGCAACAAGCAACTGGCGAGTCTGGATCTCTCTAAGAGTGTCCTCCTGACTAGGTTAGATTGTAGAGACAACGAGCAGCTGACGAGCTTAGATCTCTCTAAGAACGTTGCCTTGACTAATCTACGTTGTGAGAACAATAACTTAGAGCACTTGGATCTCTCTAAGAATGTCGCCCTGACTGAGCTTAGCTGTACGGACAAGCAGCAAACGAATCAAGAGCTACTGCAACTCACGAACTTAAGCGAGCTTACGTATCGTACGACCTCGGACACCTTAGACCTTTCTAAGGCTACTAATTTGACAAAGCTAGACTGTAGTGATAGTGAGCAATTGACTAGCCTGAAGCTCCCAGAGGGTACGTTGATAGAGTTGAACTTGACGGGGTGTAAGTCGTTGACGAGTTTGCACTGTCAGAACAATTCTCTAGAAGAACTGTATTTCTCTGATTGTGAAGCCTTGGAGGAGGTTGACTTTAGCCAAAGCAGGCTAGTCTCTATCCAAATCGAAGGTTGTCCTAACTTGCGTACCATCCGTTGCTACGCTACGCTCCTCGAGGTAGATCTACTGAAAGATCTAGCAAATACGCTACCTGATCGGAGAGGGTTGCCTGCGGGAGAGCTGTATGCTTTTGCAGCCAATCAAGAGAAGCTGCTCTCTAGCCATCTGCCTGAGTTCTGTCAGAGCGTCGCTGATAAGAACTGGCACATAAATATCGTCGAATCGAAGTAGTAATAGCCACTTGACGTAGTATTGCTGTCCAGCAAAAGTTTTTTGAGAGGAACGAAAGAAGGGCCGATTCGACAAGGAGAAAGTCCTTAGTATCAGTAAGTCTCTAGGGGGAGAGCACTATGTCAAGCTGTTTGACATTTGCTCTCCCCTAATTGTGATTGCTCTGGAGCGTCACTTCCCAAAGGCGTGTTGTTAAGACGGTTAATAAGTATTCACCACAACTCGCTCGTTATCAACTAAAAGTAGCAAAGACTCTTTCTTGAGAAATTGCATTAGTGGGTGGAATGTACGGACGGGAAGGCGCCTCTTAGGCTATTGCATACATTGAAACGATTGCATATCTTTGCCTATCAAGGAGCGAGGTACTACTTCGCAAGAGTTAACCTTGCCCTAATTCTACGCTTGAGATGTCACTGTCAATATAGACTGCTAAAAGCTCTCTACGAGGCAGGCGTCTCCCCTCTGTGGTAGCACGCTTGGCAGTCTCTGCCTAGATCAAGTCTTGGTAGACAGGTCTCGCTGAGCGTACTTGATCCTTTCTAACCGCATCAAGAGCTATGACAATTGGCTTACTATAGTTTATTGCATCTTAGACGAATCACAAAACACTAGACATAATTACTTATGAAGAAACTGAACCACCTCTTTTGGACTCTTCTCTTAGCTCTCTCGGCACTGCCTCTTTGTGCTCAGACGAGCTCTGTGATCAAACTGAAAACTTCGCTGGA
>CAMPUN010000093.1 GCA_946997275.1 uncultured Porphyromonas sp. | reverse complement strand
CTGATTTTGTAACTGATATGTACTACTAAGCCAGCACGATACAAAGAGGTTCCAAGTCCGCCCCTCAGCTTTCGCCAAAGGGGGGCAGTAAGAGCTGCAGGGCTAAGTTGCCTTCGCCTAGCTCTCTACCCGCTGCAGGTCACAAGCGGTGCGGTAGTAGCCCGGCACATCGTACAGTTCGTCAGGCGTGCCAGAGGCATCGACCGTGCCCCCAGAGAGTACTACGATGCGGTCCGCATTGTGTATCGTGCGCATACGATGGGCAATGATTAGCACTGTCTTATCAGTCGTAAGCTGTGAGAGAGCCCGCTGTATATGCGTCTCACTCTCAGCATCTTGGCTCGCAGTCGCCTCATCGAGGATGATGATCGGAGCATTCTTGAGGATAGCTCGAGCTATCGATATGCGCTGACGCTCACCGCCAGAGAGGCGACTGCCATTCTCCCCTATCTGCGTCTGGTACCCCTCGGGCAACCGCGCTACAAAGTCGTCACACTGCGCTAGCCGAGCAGCCTCGAGTACCTCGGCATCTGTAGCCTCTTTGCGTCCGACGCGAATGTTTTCCAGCACCGTATTATTAAAGAGTACCACATCTTGAAAGACGATGGCGTAGTACTTGAGAAGTGTCTCTGGATCGACTGCTGTTAAGTCTTCGCCCCCGAGCGATACGGTACCACTCTGACAGTCCCAGAAGCGGGAGGCTAGTCGTGCACAGGTACTCTTGCCCCCACCGCTCGGACCGACGAGAGCCGTCACCTCGCCTTGCTTGGCGGTAAAGGAGACATGACTCAGCACCTGCGCACCCTCATTGTAGGAAAAGGATACATCCTCAAACGTTAGGTCGAAGCTCTTAGGCGCAAAGTCTGTCCGTCCCTCCTGTGTCGGCATGTTGTAGATCTCATTCATACGATCTATCCGCACAGAGGCAAAGAGCGTTACGAGTGCATTCGTCATCAGCATAGTCAGTGGTGTATAGACCGACACAGAGATGAGCAGGAAGAAGAGGAGGATGCCGAGCGACACCTCTCCCGCCAGGTAAAGGTGGCTCCCCACGATGACTAGCGTCGGTATCGCCAGCTGTAGCAAAGAGCGTAGTCCATTGACCACGACGGAGCTAGCCAACTCAGTGTTAAAGCAGGTGCGCTCATGACTCGCCAAGACAGCATCCAGCTCTGTCATATAGAGCGTTTCGCCACCGTATGCCTTGATCGTCTGATGTAGCTGTAGCCCCTCCTCGACCTTTTCGCTCACAGATAGTTGCGACGCGGTGGCCTTGACGAAGGAGCGCTTTTGCGAAGCCATACATCCCCATAGGATCAAGAGCGACACGGGTGCTGCCCAAAAGAGTGCCACGGCTAACCGCCAATCTAAGAAGGCTAATCCACAACCCGCCAAGATGAGGACGATAAAGGAAGCAACCATCTGTGGCAGTATATGCGAATAAGCGTTTTCAAGAAATGAGACATCAGACATCACACGACTTGTCAGATCGCTTGCATCGTGACGGTCAAAGAAGGAGAGCGGGAGTCGTCTCATCTTCTCCGCTAGTCGTATGCGCATCGTAGCACTCTCGCTGTAGACAGCTAGGAAAGTGCTGTTGTACTGTCTGCGAGTGATGACATACATACCTATTATAGATAAGAGTGCAATCCCTACCAGCCCCCAGAGGGTGATGTCTCTGCTCTCGCCAAATAGCTCCATCATTAGGAGGTAAACGAGCATCACGGGGAGCATGAAGGAGAGGTTTTGCACACCAGTCCAGAGACAAGCCGAGAGGAAGTTGTGCGCTCCTCTAGGCGAGAGCGCCATCTTGCGCTCCATCCAGTTGATTAGATTTAGATGCTTCATAGCTTATATAGTCCATTTGATAGATTCTTGATACTCTTGCCACATAGAGGCGTAGAGTCCATTAGTACGAGCCAGTAGCTCCGTGTGGGTGCCTTGCTCTACGATGCGTCCCTGCTGCATCACCACAATGAGATCGGCATTGACGACCGAGGAGAGACGATGCGCTATCATCAGGACGGTCTTGTGCGCCATCAGACGATGCAGGCTCTCCTGGATCGCATGCTCACTCTCAGGATCGGCAAAGGAGGTAGCCTCGTCAAGGAGCAGTATAGGCGCATCCTTGAGGAAGGCTCTCGCCAGAGCTATCCGCTGCTGCTCTCCCCCACTGAGGTAGATACCCTTAGAGCCGATGACCGTGTCCAATCCTTGTGGCAGACTACGCACCAGCTCTAGGCAGTGCGCTTTGTCGAGAGCCGCATAGATCTCTTCGTCCGTAGCCTTAGCAGACCCATAGGCTACATTGTCACGGATGGACTTCTTAAAGAGCCTTTCACTCTGGAAGACGAAAGAGATGTGCCGTAGCACCTCCTCGACAGCGACCTGACTTATATCTTCTCCCCCGATAGTAATCCGACCTGTCTCTACATCCCAAAAGCGAGCCACGAGACGAGCCAGCGTTGTCTTGCCACTACCGCTAGCTCCTACGAGAGCCACACAAGCGCCCTCAGGAATTGTGAGCGTCACATCACTCACTGCCAGAGGAGCCTCTGGAGTGTATCTAAAGGATACCCCCTCCAGCTGGATCGTATGACTAGAAAGCTTGAGAGGCGTACTGTCCTTTGCCCCCAAAGAGGCATCGCAGAGGGCATCCAGCCTATCCAAAGCCTGCACAGCCTCACGCTTACCACTGACCACATACATGAGTCGCATCGTACACTCCCCGATGAATGGCGTCACAAGGATAAAGAAGACCAAGCTGCTCACCACACCGACCATATCTTCGCCTCGGCTCAAGAGATAATAGGCAAAGGGTACCAAGATAAAGGCATAGCCAAAGGAAGCTACCGTGTAGATGCTAAACATACGCCGACAACTACGAGCATACACCTTCGCCCACTTGGCATAGTCCAGTAGCGTCTGGTGAAAAGCATTGAAGGAGTAGATCGACTGCTGGAAAGCTTTTACCACAGGCATACCACGCACATACTCGACCGCCTCGCTGCTCATCCTTTGCTGGTGATTCATATAGGCACCCATACTCTCACGGTACGCTTTGTTGGTCATCATCGAGCCCATCGCTAGGAGCTGTATCAAGATTGGTATGAGACAGAGCAGAGCCATGCGCCACTCCAGGACAAACATCATCACGCAGAGCGTCGCAAAGCAGACCAGCGTCCCGACGAGGTCTGGCAACTGGTGAGCGCAGAAAGTGTGGGTCAGACCAACATTGTCGTCGATGACGTTCTTGAGCTTGCCTAGATTCTGCTGATCGAAGAAGCCCAAGGGCATCTCCAGCATACGCCTCATAGCATCCCCTCGCAGAGTCCGCTCTACCCTAAAGGCTGCCACATGCGTCAGCATCAACGCCACCCCATAGAGGAGTATATAGAGCAGTCCCGCCCCGACTGCCCACCAAGCCCATCGCGTGATGGCGCCTGAGTCTACAGAGCCACCGAGCAACTCCCGCAGGATAAGCCAAATAAAGATGAATGGCACCAGTGCCACCACGTGCGCCACAGCAGAGCAGACCAGCCCTAGATAAGCGATCGGTCGCTTGCTCCCCATGGAGCGTCCTAGGCGTCCCAATGCGCCTAGGGATTGATTGTTTGATTGTCTCATATTGATCTGTTGTTATATACTTGGAGCCGTTTTACTTAAAATAGATCCTATGCGCAAGAGCATTCAGCGAGGAGGCAGAAAGCATCGCCCTATGGACACTCTTACACCGTGCAAAGGTAGAGCGTAATCCTTAAAACAGCAATACCAAATAGTCGGTAATCTGTTGTATATCAAAACGATGTGAACGTTCAGCATCTATCGTTCGAAGCCTTCTCCCGTCAATTGATTGAATTCTGAATATTATAAGTAGAGAGATGCGCCCAGATACTGCTTCCTCCCGAGGAAATTGAAATTCGCCAGGGAGCAATCGGCAAATTCCTCCGGACTTTCATTTCATTCTTCCGAAGTTTCATTTCATTCTTCCGAAGTTTTATTTCAAACTTCCGATCTATTTCGGCTTTTCTCGGTAGAGATTTGAGATTTCCTGGTGAGTTATTTGGCAAATACCTCGTGAAAATCAGAAATTGTCGGTACAATGTGTCAGCTCCAGACGGCTTCTTTCCAGCACCCCAAGTAGGAATGGAGGGACTTGACTCAGCTTTTTGAACTTTGGTGTGCTGAGGGCTTGCTTCATTGGGAAATTAGGCGTAACTTTGTGGTACATATCCGATAATCCTAATCATTAAATCAAATGAAGACAAGTGAGATCATTGCCCAGCTAGAGGCAAAGCATCCAGGCGAGCCGGAGTTTATCCAGGCTGTCCGTGAGGTCCTCCTCTCTATCGAGGACATTTACAACCAGCATCCAGAGTTTGAGAAGAACAAGATCGTCGAGCGCCTCGTCGAGCCCGACCGTATCTTCACCTTCCGTATCCCCTGGGTGGACGACAAGGGTGAGGTCCAGATCAACCTCGGTTACCGCGTACAGTTCAACAACGCCATTGGCCCGTACAAGGGTGGTACGCGTTTCCACCACACGGTGAACCTCTCTACGCTCAAGTTCCTCGGCTTCGAGCAGACCTTCAAGAATGCCCTCTCTACACTTCCTATGGGTGGTGGTAAGGGTGGCTCTGACTTCTCTCCAAAGGGTAAGAGCGAGCGCGAGATCATGCGCTTCTGCCAGGCTTATGTCACAGAGCTCTACAAGTATATTGGCCCGGACATGGATATCCCTGCAGGCGACGTAGGTGTCGGTGGTCGTGAGGTAGGCTTTATGTACGGTATGTACAAGAAGCTCACTCGTGAGTGCACAGGTACTTTCACAGGCAAGGGTCATGAGTTCGGTGGATCACGCCTCCGTCCAGAGTCAACGGGCTACGGTGCTATCTACATGGTCAATGATATCTGCAAGCAGCACAACATCGACTTCAAGGGCAAGACAGTTGCTATCTCAGGCTTCGGTAATGTCGCTTGGGGTGCTACCATGAAGGCTACTGAGCTAGGCGCTAAGGTTGTCTGCATCTCTGGTCCTGATGGTTACATCTACGATGAGAACGGTGTCAGCACACAGGAGAAGTTTGACTACATGTGCGAGCTCCGCAACAGTGGCAACGACGTCGTAGAGCCATACGCTAAGAAGTTTGGCGCACAGTTCTTCGCAGGCAAGAAGCCCTGGGAGCACAAGGTAGATATCGCTCTCCCCTGCGCTATCCAGAACGAGCTCAACGGTGATGATGCTAAGAAACTCGTCGAGAACGGTGTAACGATCGTTGCTGAGGTTTCTAACATGGGTTGTACAGCAGAGGCTGCTGAGTACTTCGTTGAGAAGCGCATCATCTTCGCTCCTGGTAAGGCTGTCAACTGCGGTGGTGTCTCTTGCTCTTGCCTAGAGATGTCACAGAACGCAGCTCACATCTACTGGTCTGAGGCTGAGGTAGACGAGCGTCTACACCAGATCATGAAGGACATCCACACTCAGTGCGTAGAGTACGGTAAGGAGCCAGACGGCTACATCAACTACGTCAAGGGTGCTAACATTGCCGGCTTCATGAAGGTCGCTAAGGCAATGGTTGGTCAGGGCGTCTGCTAAAACAGATATACAGCACAATAGCCTAGCTACACACATATGCGTGTCAGCTAGGCTATAGCTTATACCTTATTTGTTTGCCTTTTCATTAC
>CAMPUN010000092.1 GCA_946997275.1 uncultured Porphyromonas sp. | reverse complement strand
TACGTATATCCTCTCGTCAGATCGCCTTAGCGATGCCCTCTCACAGAGCTTCAGAAGGTACGATCTCTTTGCAGGACTACGCTTATCAGCACCTAGAGCTTGGTATGAATGATCTGGTACGCTTCCTCACGGAGCATCTAGAGAGTCAGGATAGTACCTCGGTTATAACTCCTTATAAAGGCGTGATAGATCAGGCGATACCTGCTCTCAAGCCTCTATTCATGGAGATCTATGCGAATCACCTGCAAGGCGACGAGCGGGGCCTGCATCACAACCCAGATAGCACGGCAAGGATGACGGAGCCGTATCCTGGTGATCTCTTTGATCAGACGAAAGGGTTGATCCAAGGAATGCTACCATCGCTAACTCAGCAGATAGAGCTCTTTGAAACGGCTCTATACGACACCTCTGAGTCGGACAACAACGTGTCGCTGCCTTACGATCACACCGCTCGTTTTGACCCACAAAGACTTGCCAAGAGCAAGCCTTAGGATTGCTTGCTAGACTTTAGACGTGCGAAATGATCTTTCGGTAGAACTGTAGTACCGAAGGGGCGGTGCGTAGGTTGTGTGGCTTGAGTGGCTGTGTGAGCGTCAGACCCTCGAGCGTGCGACAGCGACTGAGTGCCACGTACCCTTGTCCAGGGGCAAAGAAGCGACTCGGGTCAACCACGATCTGGTCGCACGTTTGCCCCTGCGCTTTGTGTACCGTGATAGAGTAAGCGACGATGAGCGGTAGCTGCGTGTAGGAGCCGGTCTGTCGCTCGACGATCTCCCCCTTCTTCTCGTCGTAGTCGTAGTCTACCTGCGACCAGGTGTGAGGCGTGACAACGATAGTCTCGCCATCGGGCGTCTCCACCTTGGCATACGGCTCCGTAATGTCGCCGACAGAGCCCCCGACGAGCTTCGTGATGACGCCCGTCGTGCCGTTGACCCACGCCCCGTCGGGATGATTGCTCACAAGCATCACCTGAGTGCCCACCTTGAGCGATATCTCTTCGGGCACAGGCAGTGCAGAGGCCGGGATCTTGCCCTTTAGCTTGCCTCGTATGGTCACCTCTTTCGCATCAAGCTGAGCACAGCGAGACTGGTTGTACGCCTCCACATTGGCTCTATGAGAGAAGAGTAGCACCGCATGCTGGTCGCTCTGGAGTAGCTCCTTCTGCCACTGCGGGGAGACGCGGCTGTTGAGCAGAGCGACCGTGTCCTCGCTGACACGTCCTAGGCGGATCTCCTCCAGTGCAGAGACGAAGTGCTGATCGCTCTGACGATACATGCGACGCAGGACTATGGCGATGGGCGAAAGTGTAGCGTAGGAGTGCGCCTCAAAGAAGTAAAAGCCGTCGCTCTCAGGATAAGCGCGCTGCATCTCCTCCTGATCGGCTGTTGTCGTGACGGGTGGTAGCTGAAAAGGGTCCCCCACCATGAGGAGTTGCACACCCCCAAAGGGCACCTTGCTATGTCTCACGCTACGCAGGATACGATCCATCGCATCGAGCAGGTCGCATCGCACCATCGAGATCTCGTCAATGATGATCAGGTCGAGCTGACGGATGAGCTCCCGCTTGTCCTTGCGGTAGCGACGTGTGATGGCGGAGGTATGGTTGGGATCTGTCAGCGGAGCGAGTGGTAGTCGGAAGAAGCTGTGGATCGTCTGGCCATGAATATTGAGCGCAGCTAGCCCCGTCGGAGCCAGCTTGACAAACTTCTTATGAGTCACCTCGCAGTAGTGCTGCAGGAAGTAAGACTTGCCGGTCCCCGCGCTACCTGTCAGAAAGAGACTCATAGAGGTCTGCTCCAAACATTGCAGGGCGGACATCTGCTCGGCATTGTTCTGATCGAAAGCTTCTGGGACAACTAGCATACCGCCACCTACTCCTCGTAAAGCGTCGGGTCCTCCAGGCCGTTTGCCACAAAAGCATCGTGCCGCTCCCGACAAGTGCCACAGCGTCCGCAGTGGCGCTCGCCACCTTGATAGCAACTGTACGTTTTGCCGTAAGGCACCCCAAGACGAGTGCCCCGCGCTACGATCTCAGCTTTCGTGAGGGCCGTGTAGGGCGCCACCATCTTGACCCCATTGCTGGTGCCAGCCGTGATCGCCTCGCCCATAGGCTTGACAAAACTCTCCCGACAGTCAGGGTAGATGGCGTGGTCGCCAAAGTGATTTGCTATGAGTACCCGTTGCAAGTCTCGGCTCTCGGCCAAACCTGCGAGGACGCTCAGCATGATGCCATTGCGAAAGGGCACCACCGTCGAGCTCATATTCTCCTCCGAATAGTCTCCGAGCTGCATCTCGCCACCCGAGAGAAGGAGGTCACTGCGAAAGTACTCCTCGATGAAGGCGAGCGGGATGATCAAGTAAGGGATCTCTAGCTCACAGCAAATAGCCTTGGCCGCAGCCAGCTCACGAGCATTGTGCTTGGAGCCGTAGTCGAAGCCCACGGCACAAGCTATCTCCTCACGATATTCGTAGAGGAGCGTCGTGCTATCCACGCCACCTGAGAGAGCGATCAGCGAATTGCGCATTACCGTTGTCTTAGTAAGAGCGAGCGATGATGACTCTACACTTAGAGGGGCGACCAGTCACCATACAGCGACCAGGCTCCGAGGGGATGTCGCGAGGGATGCAGCGGATCGTTGCCTTGGTCTCCTCCTTGATACGTGCCTCGGTCTCAGCCGTGCCGTCCCAGTGGCAGAGGAAGAAGCCGCCGTCCTCGATACGCTCCTTGAACTCATCGTAGCTGTCGCAGATGTAGGTGCGCTCCTTGAGCGACTGGAGTGAGCGGTTGTAAAGGTTGCTCTGGATATCCTCGAGCAGCTGCTCGATATGAGCAGAGATGCCCTCTAGAGGCATCGTCTCCTTGGTGAGCGTGTCACGACGAGCCACCTCGACGGTGCCATGCTCCAGGTCGCGCATACCGAGAGCGAGACGTACGGGGACACCCTTCATCTCATACTCAGCAAACTTCCACCCTGGCTTCTTATTATCTTTGTCGTCGATCTGAACCGATACGCCATGCTGACGTAGCTCGCTGACGATTTTGTCGGCTGTCTCGTGGATGCGTTGCAGCTCCTCCTCGCTCTTGTAGATCGGCACGATGACCACCTGGATAGGCGCAATGCGTGGGGGGAGTACTAGTCCGTTGTCGTCGCTGTGTGCCATGATGAGTGCACCGACGAGGCGAGTGGACACGCCCCATGAAGTAGCCCAGACATAGTCACGATTGCCCTCCTTGTCAAGGAAGGTAACGTCAAACGCCTTGGCGAAGTTTTGCCCTAGGAAGTGCGAAGTACCAGACTGCAAAGCTTTGCCATCCTGCATCATAGCCTCGATGGTGTAGGTGTCGATAGCTCCAGCGAAGCGCTCGGTCTCGCTCTTGACCCCGACGATGACTGGCAGCGCCAGCATCTCACGGGCGAAGTCCTCATAGACGCCGATCATCTTGCGCGCCTCAGCGATCGCCTCCTCCTGGGTAGCATGTGCCGTGTGACCCTCTTGCCAGAGGAACTCAGCCGTGCGAAGGAAGAGACGCGTACGCATCTCCCAGCGCACCACGTTGGCCCACTGATTACAGAGCAGTGGCAGGTCACGGTAGCTCTGGATCCAGTTCTTGTAGGTACTCCAGATGATGGTCTCACTCGTCGGACGAACGATCAGCTCCTCCTCGAGCTTCGCATTGGGGTCTACCTCTACGCCATCGCCCGCCTCGTTGGTACGCAGTCTGTAGTGCGTCACGACGGCACACTCCTTAGCAAAGCCCTCGACATGCTCCGCCTCGCGACTGAGGTAGCTCTTAGGGATAAAGAGTGGGAAGTAAGCGTTGCTGTGTCCCGTCTCCTTAAATCGACGATCGAGGTCTTGCTGCATCTTCTCCCAGATGCCGTAGCCGTAGGGCTTGATGACCATACAGCCACGCACGGAGGAGTTCTCTGCCAGTCCGGCCTTTACAACGATATCTTGGTACCACTGTGAATAGTTTTCGTCACGTGGTGTGAGTTCTTTGATCTCTTTTTTAGCCATGATGCTAGTCTATCTGATTTATTTGCTAGCAAAGGTACCGCTTTTCGCTAGAATTCACAATCAGAGACGGTTGACCCTCAGCTTTTGCCGAGAGATGCTGAGTGGAAGCGACTGAAGCTGACGGACTCTGCCTGTAAACCGCAATCTTCTCCGAAGAAATCCACCAATAGCTCCCAAGGAAATCCCCATTTCCTCGGAAGAATGACCTAAAACTTCGGAAGAGCGATCTGAAACTTCGGAAGAATGAAATCGAAGTTCCGAAGTATTTTCCGATTCCTCCGTGGCGAATTTTCATTTCCTCGGGAGGGATTCGGACAAGTCAAGGAGCTCGTTGCGAATGTTTACAACTTGTCAGAAACAAAAGAAGCCCCCTCATCGTTAGACGAGGGGGCTTGGTTATTTTATGGGGCTTCGGTGCGAAGCTATCACGACTGCGAGATGAGTCGCTCTAGCTGGTCTACCCAGCGAGGCAGGCTGTCGCCATCTTGTAGGGGTGCATAGCGTGTGAGCTCGACCTCTGAGAGGAGGGTGAGCCAGGCGTTGACCTCTGCGTCCGCTACGCCTTGCTGCTTGAGTGCGCTCGCTAGTTGCTGTCGCGTGAGACTGGAGGTGGTGAGCGCGTAGCGATCTTGTAGATACTGCGTTATGGTCGCATAGAGTCGGGTCGTAACCTCGGACTGCTGCCCCGCCTTGACGAGCTGACGTATCCCTTGGATTTGCTGCTCCGCCATGGGTGTGGAGCGCTTCTTGTGATAAGCGACATGGTCGGCGCGCAGGCGCTGATTGCTACGTATGATCCAGTAGGCGACCCCACCAGCGATGATAAGAAGCAGGTAAAGGAGCCAGTAAGCCCAGCCAGCACGACTCCAGGGGTGCCATCCGCTAATCGGAGCGGGCGCCTCGTAGGGGTAAGGAGCATAGCGCTGTGAGTTGCTAGCCTCTCCAGCTTTACCCACTTGTGGCACATCGTTAGAGCCTTGCGCGACCTCAATACGGATAGGCGCTGTGGTGGCGGTGCGGTAGCTACTCGTAGCTGGATCGAAGTATGGGAGACTGACGGCAGGTAGCGTCTGCTGTCCCGTGGCATGCGGTATGATGGTGTATTCGTAGGTGCGGTGTACCTCGGTATTGCCGTTGCGCACCTCTTGGTCGTCACGGATGAGCTGCGGTTCGTACACTTCAAATTTATCGGACAAGCCTAGCTCTGGAGCTAAGAGTAGGGATACATTGCCCCGCCCCGTGATGTCTAGTCGATAGGTCATGGCGCGACCCGTCTCGTAGGTCGGATCGGGAGCGGAGAGGGTGCCTTGGACCTGGAAGGAGCCGACCAACTGATCGTACCCTTCGGGAGCTCCCTCGGGGAGTGGTCGTACGGTCAACTTTAGGGGTTGCGAGTGCAACTTCTTATGAGCCGTTGCGACAGCTTTATTGGCAAAAAGATCCTCTTCGTTGTCCACATTCCGATTCACTGCCACTTGAAATTCGTACTCAAAGGAGGGGATGATTAGCTCACCACTACGCTGCGGGTAAGCGAGGATTTGCCAGATGAGCGCCTTATACATGAGCCTGCCACCGACTCGCTCGGTGCCCCAGGTAGTGCGCTGTAGCGGTATCTCCTTGGTGACGAAGTCGGTCACCTCGGGGGGCTTGCGGTCTACGCCTGCGA
>CAMPUN010000091.1 GCA_946997275.1 uncultured Porphyromonas sp. | reverse complement strand
TTGGAGAAGTTTACCGACCCGCTGATCATCATCTTGCTGATTGCCGGTGGGCTCTCCGTCGGCATCTCCTGCTACGAGTACTTTGGTCTGGGACAGGGTGCCGAGGTCTTCTTTGAGCCCGTAGGCATCTTCGTTGCGATCCTGCTTGCCACGGGGCTTGCCTTTTACTTTGAGCTACAGGCAGACAAGGAGTTCACCATCCTCAATCAGGTGCATGACGATGAGCTGGTGACGCTCATCCGCAATGGCAACGTAACGCAGGTGCCACGCCGTGAGGTAGTCGTAGGCGACATCGTAATCCTAGGCAGTGGCGAGGAGGTGCCAGCCGACTGCGAGCTACTCGAGGCGACGATGCTACAGATGGACGAGTCGACCCTCACGGGCGAACCGTTTTGCAACAAGAGCGTTCGCCCAGAGGAGTTTGACCAAGGCGCCACCTACCCCACCAATCATGTGATGAAAGGCACCAAAGTGATGGAGGGTCACGGCATCTGCAAAGTCCTCGCCGTGGGCGACAAGACAGAGCAAGGCAAAGTGTTCGAAGCGGTTCAGATCGATGATAGCGTCAAGACCCCGCTGAGCGAACAGCTCGATGGTCTGAGCAACTGGATCACTTGGGTGAGCTACGGCATCGCTGCCCTCATCGTCGTAGGACGTGTCATCGTTTACCTAGTCACCAACGGTACCGACATCTTTGGCTCTGTGGAGCAGGCTACGCCCTTCTTTGCATACATCCTGCAGACCTTAATGATTGCCGTGACGCTGATCGTCGTGGCGGTGCCAGAGGGCTTGCCGATGGCGGTGACGCTGAGCCTAGCCTACAGTATGCGTCGCATGCTACGGACCAATAACTTGGTGCGCAAGATGCACGCTTGCGAAACGATGGGCGCGACCACCGTCATCTGTACCGATAAGACGGGTACCCTAACGCAAAACCTGATGAGCGTCGACGAGATGAAGCTCTACGGTGACACCCCTCAGGATCTACTCCACGAGGGCGTTGCCGTCAATTCAACCGCTTCGCTCGATCTCTCCGACCACGCCAATCCACAGGTGCTAGGCAATCCGACGGAAGGCGCTCTGCTCCTATGGCTTCACGGTCAGGGGGTCGATTATCGCTCTTTGCGAGAGCAAGCGGAGACGGTCGCTGAGGTACCATTCTCCACAGAGCGCAAGTATATGGCGACGCTCGTTGAGTCGCCTCGTCTGCAAGGCAAGCGGGTACTCTATATTAAGGGAGCTCCCGAGATCGTCTTTGACCTCTGCGCTGAGTCTGCCGTGAGCCGAGAGGAGCTCGAGCAGCAGTTGGCCGAGTATCAGCATCGCGCTATGCGTACGCTAGGCTTTGCCTACCAGTTGGTTGATGAGGGCGACTCGGCGATTGAGTCTGGCCAATTGACCGCCAGCAAGCTCTGCTTCATCGGTGTAGTCGCCATCGCCGATCCCGTTCGTGTGGAGGTACCTGCAGCGGTGCAAGAGTGTGTCCATGCTGGGATCGATGTGAAGGTAGTCACGGGCGACACCTCCGGAACGGCACGCGAGATAGCTCGTCAGATCGGCCTGTGGGATGATAGCCAAGATGGAGCGAATAGCATCATCACAGGGCCTGACTTCGCAGCGCTCTCTGACGAAGAGCTCCTAGCACGTGTCAACGAGCTGAAGATCATCTCTCGAGCTCGTCCGATGGACAAAAAGCGACTCGTCGAGGCGCTCCAAAAGAATGGTCACGTAGTGGCTGTCACCGGCGACGGTACCAACGATGCGCCTGCTCTCCGTGCGGCACACGTCGGGCTCTCCATGGGCGATGGCACGAGCGTTGCCAAGGAGGCTTCCGACATTACCATCATCGACAACTCCTTTAGCAGTATCGGCAAGGCAGTCATGTGGGGACGCTCACTTTATCAGAACATTCAGCGCTTCCTCCTCTTCCAGTTGACCGTCAATGTGACCGCTTGTCTATTGGTTCTCTGTGGCGCCTTTATGGGTACAGAGTCCCCGCTGACCGTCACGCAGATGCTCTGGATCAATCTAATCATGGACACCTTCGCCGCTATGGCGCTTGCCTCGCTACCACCCTCTGAGAGTGTGATGAAGGACAAGCCACGTGACCGCAACGCCTTCATCCTCAACAGCCCAATGCTGCGTGAGATCATTGGCGTGGGTGGCTTCTTCTTTGCCTTGCTCTTGGTGCTACTCTATATCTTCCAGCGCACCGATGTGACGCAGCTGACGGACCTGCTTACGATGCAGCTCGGCCCCAAGGGACACGTCTCACCGTACGAACAGACGCTCCTCTTCACGATCTTCGTGATGACGCACTTCTTCTACCTCTTCAATGCTCGCGCCTTCGAGACCGGACGCAGTGCGCTTCACTTCAAGGGGTGTCGCGGATTGCTCACCATCGTCGCCATCATCCTCATTGGTCAGGTTGCGATGGTCGAGGTGCCAGGACTACAGCAGTTCTTCAACGTGACGGGACTCAAGTTCATCGACTGGGTCATCATCGTCATCGGCTCCTCGCTCGTCCTCTGGGTACGTGAGCTGTGGCACCTCTTGACCAGAAAGAAGAGTTAGAGACTAGATATTAGAAATTAGAGGTTAGAAGTTAGAAACTAGGGGCACTTGCTCTCTAATCTCTAACTTCTAACCTCTAATTTCGTATCTTTGTTTTGGAAAAGGAGTAGCTATGAAGAAGAGTCCCCTCAATGATATTATAATCCGTGGTTGCCGTGTTAACAATCTCAAGGGCATAGACCTAGACATCCCCCGTGGGGAGCTGGTCGTCATCACGGGCGTGAGCGGCTCGGGCAAGAGTTCGCTCGCCTTTGACACGCTCTACGCTGAGGGGCAGCGCCGCTATGTGGATAGTCTGTCGTCGTACGCACGGCAGTTCCTCATGCGTATGAAGAAGCCTGAGTGTGACCAGATTAAGAACCTCCCGCCTGCGGTCGCTATCGAGCAGCGGGTGATCAGTCGCAATCCACGCTCTACTGTCGGCACCTCGTCAGAGATCGACGACTACCTGCGTGTCTTGATGGCTCGTGTGGGCAAGCTCTACTCGCCTATCAGTGGCGAACTGGTCAAGCGGCACACCGCTGCCGATGTGGTCGAGGCGGCTCATCAGATCCCGACCGATAGCAAGCTTTACATCCTAGCGGATCTCTATCCGCCTGAGGGGCGACGTCTCATCGAGCATCTGATGCTCCTTCAGGGGCAGGGGTACAACCGTGTCCTCATTGACGACACGGTCTACCGTATTGAGGATGTGAGCAATAAGGAGCTACGTGAGGCGAAGCAGGTTCAGCTGATCGTGGATCGTCTGACCGTCCGCACGGGCGACGATAGCTACGAGTCGCGCCTCGGGGACTCTATCGAAATAGCGCTTTACGAGGGTCGGGAGACCTGCGCCCTCCGTTGGCAAGATAGCGAGGGTGCGTGGAGTAGCGAGGGCCGGCGCAACTTTAGCGCACGCTTTGAGGCGGATGGGCGGACCTTTACGGAACCTACGCCAGACCTCTTCAACTTCAATAGCCCTGCGGGTGCCTGCACCGTTTGCGGAGGCTTTGGCTCGATCCTTGGCATTGACCCTGAGCGGGTAATCCCCGACGATAGTCTCTCGCTCTACGAGGGGTGCGTGGATTGCTGGCGTGGGGCTAAGTCTTCCGAGTGGGCGAAAGCTTTCATGCACGAGGCGAAGCGCTTTGACTTCCCCATCCACACGCCCTACGCTGAGCTAACGCAGGAGCAACGTGACCTGCTTTGGCACGGGCATGAAGGCGGGGGCTGGGGCAAAGGGACGCTCTACGGCATTGACGACTACTTCGCCATGCTCCAGAAGGACATTTACAAGATCCAGAACCGTGTTCGTCTGGCGCACTATCGGGGCAAAAGCGAGTGCTACGCTTGCCATGGCGGTAGGCTCAAGGAGGATGCCCTGCTCTTTACCTATATGGGCAAGAACTTTCACCAGATTGGGCAAATGTCGATCCGTGAGGCATTGACTTTCTTTGCCCAAGAGCTGGAGGACCCCGATGAGGCGAAGATTGCGGAGCGTCCACTCAAAGAGATCCGCAACCGACTCCGCACGCTAGACGGTGTGGGGCTCGGTTACCTGACCCTAGACAGACGCTCGAACACGCTCTCGGGCGGTGAGAGCCAGCGCATCAACCTAGCGACACGTCTGGGCAACAGCCTCGTCGGCTCGATGTACATACTGGATGAGCCGAGCATCGGACTGCACGACCGCGACACCGATCGGCTGATCTCGGTCATCAAGGAGCTACGTGATCAGGGCAACACGGTCATCGTCGTGGAGCATGACGAGCTGACGATACGTGCGGCCGACTACCTGATTGATATGGGGCTTGATGCGGGTCGTCTCGGTGGCGAGGTGATCTACCACGGCAAGCCAAGCGACATAACGGCCGAGACTCCTGGCTACACGGCGGCTTATCTGACGGGACGCGAGGAGATCCCAGTGCCAAAGCATCGTCGCCCAGTGCAGCGCAAGCTGACGATGCACCGTGTGCATAAGAACAATCTGAAAGGCTTCGACGTGGACATCCCGCTCTTTAACATGACGGTGGTCACGGGCGTGAGCGGTTCGGGCAAGAGTACCCTCATCTCCGACCTTCTTGTGGAGGAGCTACAGCGCATCATCAATGCACGTCCTCGAGAGACGCAGAGCCGTATGCTGACGGGCGACGTTGACCTCGTGGAGCAGGTTCTTTACGTGGACCAAAACAGCGTGGGGCGCAGCACACGCTCTAATCCGGTCACCTATATAGATGCGTTTACGCCGATCCGCGAACTGTACGCTGACCAACCTTTGGCAAAGCAGATGGGCTACAAGCCTTACTTTTTCTCCTTTAATAAGGAGGGCGGACGCTGCGAAGTGTGCAAGGGCGATGGCGTCGTCGAGGTGCCGATGCAGTTTATGACGGACATAACGCTGGTCTGCGATGCGTGCGAGGGGAAACGCTTTCAGAAGAACATCCTCGAGGTGACCTACCACGGGGTCAACATTTACGACCTGCTGGAGATGACGGTGGACCAAGCGATAGAGTTCTTTACCAAGTACCCAGCCGACCAAACCACTTCGATCATTCGTCTCCTCGAGGGGTTGCAGCGTGTCGGGCTAGGCTACCTGCGACTAGGGCAAAACAGCTCGACGCTCTCGGGCGGTGAGAACCAGCGCCTCAAGCTCGCCTACTACCTCGGTCGTGACCACGAGCCGCACACGCTCTTCGTCTTCGATGAGCCGACCACGGGACTACACTTTCACGATATATCTACGCTCCTCGCCGCCTTCCGTGACTTGATCGACCAGGGGCACTCGGTACTGATCATCGAGCACAACATGGAGGTGATCAAGAGTGCCGACTACATCATCGACCTAGGGCCCGATGGGGGCGACAAGGGTGGACAGCTCGTAGTGGCGGGCACACCCGAAGAGGTGGCCGCCTGCCCCGACTCGATCACGGGTCACTACCTCAAGGAAAAGCTCAAACCCCGCAAAGCGTAAGTACGTATGGACAGCAAGAAGCTCTACTACTCCCACCGAGAGGTGTCCGAGATGCTCCAAGAGAGTCAGTCTACGGTGCGCTACTGGGTTGAGACCTTTGCCGTGCAGGTGCGTCGCAGTAGCACGGGACGGCTCAAGTACTCGCAGGATAATCTGCGCGAAATGCAACTAATCCGTCACCTACTGCGAGAGTCCAACCTGACGATCGACGGTGCCAAGGCAACTCTCCGACACAATCC
>CAMPUN010000090.1 GCA_946997275.1 uncultured Porphyromonas sp. | reverse complement strand
AACGTGACCAACCGCACCATTGAGATTGAGCTGGGACGCATCTACGACTACAAGACTTCCTACAGTCACTACGTCACCCTGCGTGAGGAGCGTCTGGAGCAGCAGAAGCGGGCTTACGAGAATCAGCAAAAGAAGATCCAAGACATCGAGTCCTTCGTCGAGCGATTTCGCTATAAGCCGACGAAGAGCGCACAGGTCCAGAGCCGTCTTAAGCAGCTAGACAAGATCGAGGAGATCGAGCTCGACGAGATAGACACACGGCACATCAACTTTGCCTTCCCGATGGCAGGGCGCAGTGGCGACTATCCCGTCATCATCGAGGACCTAGACAAGAGCTACGGCTCCCTCTCCGTGCTACGCGACGTATCGATGACCATCAAGCGTGGCGAAAAGGTCGCCTTCGTTGGGAAGAACGGCTCTGGTAAGTCAACCCTCATGCGCTGTATCATGGTACAAGAGGAGTACACCGGCAAGCTCCAGATAGGACACGGCGTAGAGATCGCATACTTCTCTCAGAATAGAGCGCAGGAGCTACCCGCTAATCAGACTATCCGTGATGCCATCGACAGCTTGGCGCGTGGCGACATGAGACTACATATCAATGACATGCTGGGTGCCTTCCTCTTTGGCGGGGAGGTGGCCGACAAGCCGATCAGCGTGCTCAGTGGTGGCGAGCGCGCTCGTGTCGCCATCATGCAGATGCTCCTAGAGCCAGCCAACCTGCTCATCCTCGATGAGCCGACGAACCACCTGGACATTCGAACCAAAGAGATCCTCAAGCGAGCCATCGCAGCCTTCCCGGGGACGGTCATCGTCGTCTCGCACGACCGCTACTTTCTCTCCGGGCTAGTAGACCGCATCTTCTCCTTTAGCCATGGAGCCGTACGCGAGTGTATGGACGGCCTCGAAGGCTACCTCGCCGCCCTCCACGAAGAGCTCAACCAACAGCCCTCAGCCAACGGTTAACAGCGAGCAGCCAAAGCCCAAAGCCCAGCCCCTCGACTATCAGCAGCAGAAAGAGCAGCAAAAGAAACTGCGCACCCTACGTCGTACCGCCGAGACCCTCGGCGAGCAAGTCTCCAAGCTACATGATCAGCAGACCGAGCTGGAGAAGAAGATCGAGACCTCCCCGTCCCCTCAGCTTATCGAGCAGTACACCCTCGTCAATGGTCAACTTCAAGAGGTTACCAAGCAGTGGGAGGATGCCGAGTTTGCCCTTATGGAGTACGAGGAGGAGATCCAACAGTAGTAATTAGTCAGCCAGCCAACCCGTGAGACAATTCCTTAAGCTCTTCGGCAAGTACATCCGCCCCTACCGCCACTACATAACAGGTGGCGTCATCGCCAATATCCTCTCGGCGCTGCTCAACCTGCTCGCCTTCTCGCTTATCATGCCGATCCTGCGCATCCTCTTCGGCATGGAGCGGACCACACCCGTCTACCATACGCTCGACAGCATCAACTGGTTACGCCCATCAGACTGGAGCGTAGCTGTAGACTACATCGTGGGCAACTTCAACTACTACGTCTCCCAGCTCATTCAGCAGTACGGTCCCTCCCGCACGCTCTTCCTCCTCTGCATCTACCTCATCGTTATGACGCTCATCAAGGTGGGCGTCACCTACGGTGGCATCTATATGCTCGTGCCGATCCGTACAGGCGTGGTCCGAGATCTACGCAATGATTTCAATGCCAAGCTCCTTCGGCTACCAATTTCGTTGATTAGCGAAGAGCGCAAAGGCGACCTCCTCGCACGCTTCTCTGGAGATGTCGCCGAGATCGAGTACTCCATCATTGGCATCCTAGAGAGCCTCATCAAGAACCCCATCCTCATCCTCATATACCTCGTGGCGCTCTTTGCGATCAGCTGGGAGCTCACCCTCTTCGTCCTCATCGTCCTGCCGATAGCGGGCTACATCATGGGAGTCGTAGGCAAGCGCCTCAAGCGAGACAGCCTCGAGGGGCAGACGCAGTGGGGACGACTCATGAGCATGGTCGAGGAGACCCTCTCGGGTCTGCGCATCATCAAGGCTTTCAATGCGGAGCAACAGATCTCTCACCGCTTCACCTCCGCCAACGAACAGTATCGGCGTACCGTCTCTCGGGTCTATGCTCGTCAAGGCTTAGCGCACCCCATGAGCGAGTTCCTCGGCACCACCGCCATCGCCATCATCCTCTGGTATGGCGGCAACCTGATCTTCGCCGGCAGTAGTAGCGTCACGGCCGACGCCTTTATCTACTACCTCGTCATCTTCTACAGCATCATCAATCCTGCCAAAGAGCTCAGCCGCGCCTCCTACTCTATCCAAAAGGGGCTAGCCTCCATGACGCGTATACAGGCTATCCTCGAGTACCCCGAGCGGATCACAGACCCCGCGGAGCCTCTACCCGTCACCTTTGACCAGAGCATCTCTTACGAAGATGTCTCCTTCCGCTATCAAGAGCCGTGGGTACTGCGCAACCTTTCGCTCACCATACCTAAAGGTCAAATGATCGCACTCGTGGGAGCCTCTGGCGCGGGAAAGAGTACGTTCGTGGATCTCTTGCCACGCTTTTACGACGTCACCTCAGGGCGCATCACCATCGACGGTACAGACATACGACAAGTCAGGGCGAGCGACCTGCGCGACCTGATAGGATACGTCAATCAGACGCCAATCCTCTTCAACGATACGATCCGCAACAACATCACCTTCGGCATGGAGCGCCCCGTCAGCGACGAGGAGGTACGCACCGCTGCCGAGGCAGCCAATGCGACTGAGTTCATCGATCAGCTCCCCGAGGGGATGGAGTACAACATTGGCGACGGCGGTAGCAAGCTCAGTGGCGGGCAGCGCCAGCGACTTAGCATAGCACGAGCCCTGCTCAAGGACTCGCCCATCCTCATCCTCGACGAGGCAACCTCGGCGCTCGATAATGTCTCCGAGCAACTAGTCCAGGAGGCCATCCAGCGCCTCGTCAGCGACCGCACCACCATCGTCATCGCCCACCGCCTTTCCACGATCATGCACGCCGACCTCATCTGCGTCATGCAGGAGGGGCAGATCGTCGAGCAGGGCACCCACGAGGAGCTACTCGAGCGTGGCGGGATCTACGCCCACCTCTACCAGATACAGTTTAAGGAGTAAAAGCTCCTCCCTCCGTGTGTCTAGAAAAGCTACCCCACATATCATATGAAACAACCATCGGCCCTCCTCACCAGCTTGATCCTATCTCTTGTCGCTCTCTGTACGCCCATCGAGATGCTGGGGCAAAGCGACAACGCTAGCGATAGTCTCAAGATGCGCTGTGGCGTCGTGCTGAGCGGAGGAGGCGCTAAGGGACTAGCACATATAGCGCTCCTCGAGCTGATCGACTCTCTGCAGATACAGGTCGACTATATCTCTGGCACCTCCATGGGAGCTGTGGTCGCTGGGCTTTACTCGGCTGGACATAGTGCCACGGAGATCAAGGAGCTGGTCCGTCAGGAGGACTGGGGACGCATCCTGAGCAATCGGCTACCTTACGACAAGGTGGATATGTGTGAGAAGGAGGACTACGGAACTTATGCGCTAGAGTTTCCCATGCGCCGAGGCATCCCCAAGCCACCCTCCTCAATCATCGAGGGGCAGTACCTGATGGAGGTTCTGATGCGCTACACCTTCCCCGTGCGACATATCACCGATTACGCTCAAATGCCGATACCGCTCCAGCTTGTAGCCTCGGACGTCGGAGCGGGAGGCCCCTGCGTGATGACCTCGGGATCGATGCCACTTTCCATACGCGCCAGCTTAGCGATCCCAGCCTTCTTCGCACCCGCTGTGGTCGATGGTAAGCTACTCGTCGATGGAGGTTTGGATCGTAACTTCCCAGTCGAGGAGGTTCGCTCCATGGGAGCCAACTTCGTCATCGGCAGTTATACCGGAGCTAGACTGCGAAATGTGGAGGAGCTCGAGCATAGTCCTATTGATGTCATCCTGCAGTCCTATGCGCTCCTGACCAAAAAAGAGGTGGAGCGTCAAGCCAGTCAAGTAGATGTGATGCTAGACTTCTCCCAAGCACTGAAAGACTACACCTCGGCAGACTTTAGCCAGCGTGAGCGGATCATAGCGCTCGCTGAGGTCGAGGCGCACAAGCTCTTGCCACAGCTCATCGCCCTCAAGGCTCGGCAAGTCGCCCAGGGCATTACTTATCAGAGGCGACAGCCCGCTCAAGTCTCTATACCGATCCAGCAGGTCAAAGTCTCAGATCAGTGGGGAAGCCCCCTAGAGGAGTCTGAGACAAAGTTTATACAAAGTGTGATCGGCGACGATCTCTCTATCCTAGACTCCGTGGAGCTCCTCCAGCAGCGCATTGAGATGCTGATGGGCTACAACCGCTATGCGCAAGTCTACTACACCTATGAGGCAGACTCGACGAGAGGAGACCATGAGGTCAACACGATACACTTCTTTATCAAGAAAAAGCCTCAAGCCCTCCTCCGACTAGGAGCTTACTACGATCCCTACGAGTCGGCAAACATCATCCTCAACACTTCACTCAGAGATCTGCTCCTCCCCAACTCGCGACTCTCCGCCAAGCTCGCCATATCTCAGCTCCCTAAGCTACGCGCTAGCTACTACAAGTGGCTCGACAACGGCTACTCCTACTGGCTCAGCCCTTACATCTCCCTCCGCCTAGACCGCTGTGACAACATTCATCTGCGTTACCTTTCACAAATAGAGGACCAGACGGAGGCCACCTTCTACCAGGCGTCCCTCGCCAGTGGCCTAAAGATGGGCTACACCTTGTCGCCACAGTCTCAGGTAACGCTCGGCATCCAGTACGGCTCTATGTATGTGTGGCAACCACGTCCACCTTTTGACCAAGAGGTGAAGGAATCAGCACAAGCAGCCTCGTCTGACTGGGTGCCTATGAATCAGTTCAACCAGCTGATGCAGGCCAACCGCCCTCCTAAGCTAAGCTACCGCCACGGCACCTGGACGATGAATCTAGCTTACCAGCAAAACAGCTTGAATCGGAAGGCTTTTGCTACACGAGGTAACCACCTCGCCCTAACAGCTGAGCTGACGCTAAAGAACTCCTACGCACTCTCCCCACTTTCTGAGGATGCCACGGAGAGCCAGAAGCAGATTCACAATATGCTCAATCCCGAGGAAAGTTTATCCCCCCAACAGGGGCCTCTACTACATCTCTCGATCTATGAGCATGTAGTCGCTCCACTGGGCCGGAGGGTAGCACTACATGGTCGCCTCTTCGGCGGGGTCAACTTAGACCTCGGCAAGCCTTGGCGGGAGAGCTTTCACTACGACAGTTACCTCTTCTTGAGTCAGAAGTTTCACCTCGGGGGCTTTGCCAATCTAGGCGTGGAGAATCAGACCATCTTCTCAGGACTACGATACAGAGAGTACCCTGTCAACAACCTCGCAGCACTCTATCTAGGCGTGCAGTACACTCCGATCAAGAATCTCTACATCACCCCTCACTTCAGTGTTGGCATGGATATCCAGGGACCCAATATGCGGGATAGCGACCTCCTCTACGGAGCAGGCATAGACCTAGACTATAACTCCCTGATAGGCCCTATCAAGCTCTCCTTCAGTCGGTCAAACGTCCTACGTGCCTCACGCTTCTTCTTTAGCCTCGGCTACGCTTTCTGACAGATCTCCTAGCCCTATGTACTACGTAACGGGTACGACGTGCACCCGTTTTGCCCTTCTCGGGTACATGTCGAGTGTGACGTGCACCCGTTTTGTTGTTTTTGGGTACATATACGGAGGGTGACGAGAGCGATACTCCCCAGGGCAGCTCGGCTCCTCTAACCTCTGATTCTTCGGGAGGAATTTCTAAATAGCCTACTG
>CAMPUN010000089.1 GCA_946997275.1 uncultured Porphyromonas sp. | reverse complement strand
CTTTGATTTCTTTCTTCCGAAGTTTCATTTCATTCTTCCGAACTTTTATATCGGCTCTCCGTGGAGATTTTGGGACCTCCAGTGAGGAACGGAAAAATTCTTCGGAACTTTGATTTCTTTCTTCCGAAGTTTCATTTCATTCTTCCGAACTTTTATATCGGCCCTCCGTGGAGAATTTTCGTTTGCTCCGTGGCGCTTTCCGATTTCCTCCCGAGGAATCAAAATCATCGGTGCTAACGAGTAGCCTCTGAACCAAAGAATCGTTGTAACCCCCGTTTATTATTAAAGTCGTACCTTTGTGCCACTGATTGTCTCTATACTGATAACACAATGAACGAACTACCCTACCTAGTATTTGCTGGCTCAGCCTCTCAAAATCTCGCCGAGAAGATCTGCGACTCACTGGGCTGCCCCCTGGGCAAGATGCGTACAGAGCACTTTGCCGATGGTGAATTTGCCGTATTCTACGAAGAGAGCATCCGTGGCAAGGATATCTTCCTCGTACAGTCGACCTACCCTAATGCCGACAACATCATGGAGCTCCTACTCATGATCGATGCGGCCAAGCGTGCTTCGGCTCACTACATCACAGCCGTCATACCCTACTTCGGATGGGCTAGACAGGACCGCAAGGACAAGCCCCGTGTCTCTATCGGTGCTAAGCTTATCGCAGACCTCCTCTCCGTAGCTGGCATCACGCGCTTGATCACGATGGATCTGCATGCTGATCAGATACAAGGCTTCTTCAACGTACCGGTAGACCACCTATACGGCTCTACTGTCTTCACTGAGTATATCGAGCACAACATACCCGTGGAGAACCTCTGCATCGCTACCCCTGACGTGGGTGGTACGAAGCGTGCGAATAGCTATGCTCGCCACTTTGGGGTACCTATGGTGATCTGCCACAAGCGTCGTGCTAAGGCAAACGAGGTGGCTGAGATGACCATCATCGGAGACGTCACTGGCAAGGATGTAATCCTCGTGGACGACATCGTCGACACCGCTGGCACGATGACCAAGGCTGCTGACCTGATGCTGGAACACGGCGCGAAGTCTGTCAGAGCCTTTGCGACACATGCCGTCATGAGCGACCCCGCTACGAAGCGCATCGACCAGTCTGGTCTGACGGAGATGATCTTCACCGACTCAATACCTTACTCTAAGAAGAGCGAGAAGGTACGCATCATCAGCGTCGCCGAGCTCTTTGCCGAGTCTATCCGCCGAGTCTGTAGCCACGAGTCGATTAGCTCGCTCTACACCTTCTAGACGCACTCTATCTATAACAAGATACCCTAGCCTACTCACTGACGAGCGGGCTAGGGTATCTTCACATTTTCTATGTCGGGCAGGACAAACGGTCTCGTTCTAATCTCTTTTTTCGTACCTTTGCGTGCAACTGTAGGTATTTAGTATGACTAGACAAACGCTCCTCCGCATCTTGGTACTCAGCTGCTGGCTCCTATGCACTAGTAGCTGCGCTGAGTATATGCGTATACAGAAATCCAAGGACCCCACGCTCCGCTACTCCTATGCCAAGAAGTACTACAACGAGGGAAAGTATAGCCGTGTGGCAGAGCTAATGGTCGACGTCCTACCTCACTACGAGGGTACGCAGGAGGGTGCTCAGGCGCTCTACATCATGGCCGACGCGCTCCTACAGAACAAGCAAGAGTCTAGTGCCGCTGAGTACTTTCGTAGACTATACAGCAAGTATCCTCAGGACGCACGGGCCGCAGAGGCTCGCTACAAGACTGGGCTAGCACTCTACCGCATAGCTCCCGACCCACGTCTGGACCAGTCTATCACCTACAGCGCGCTCAAGGAGCTACAAGGCTTCCTAGAGGCTTATCCTCAGAGTGAGCACCGCAAGGAGGTAGAGCAGATGCTCTTTGACCTTCAGGACAACCTAGCTAAGAAGGAACTGATCACAGCTGACCTATACTACAACCTCGGCACCTATATAGGTAACAACTATATCTCTGCCATCATCACGGCTCGCAATGCGCTCAAGGCTTATCCCTACACGAAGCATCGTGAGGATCTACTCTTTATCATCGTGGAGGCGTCCTACCAGCAAGCGATCAACAGTGTGGAGAGCAAGAAGCAAGGACGACTACGCGAGGTCATCGACGCATACTACAACTACGAAAACGCTTTCCCCGATGGGAAGCACCTCAAGCGGGCTAAGGCTCTACGTGATCGTGCTCAGCGTATGATCGTGAGCTAGACAATCTAAAGACGCTCGCCCTAAAATCATCTCATACTAAGACCCCCAACTTCGCATTATGACAACAAACAATAAGAAGCAGCCTGTACCACAGTCCACTATCACACGTTCACTCCCTGAGCTCTGGGAGCAGACAGGCAATATCTACGAGACCGTACGTATCATCTCCAAGCGCGCTAACCAAATATCGGTAGAGATGCGCGACGAGATACGGGAGAAGATACAAGAGGTGACCAACTATCAGGACGCTCTCGACGAGACGCCTACAGAAAATAGCGAGCAGATCGAAATCTCTAAGTACTACGAGCAGCTTCCCAAGCCAACGCTTGTAGCTACCACCGAGTTTCTCAATGGCGAGGTCTACTTCCGTCTCCCTAATGAAGAGTCGCAAGACTAAGTAGCGCAAACCCACACAATCGTACGCTTACTATGTGGCAACGCATACAGACTCTATACCTATTCCTCAGTGGGGTGACAGCAACCCTACTGCTACTCTTCACGCTCTTCTCTGTGAATCCTTCTGGTCAGGAGGTAATTTACGCAGCAAACTTTACGGGACTCATCGTCAATGGCTGGACGAGTATTAAGTACTTTAACTTAGTTACCTTCGTACTCACCTCTCTGGTGACGATCCTCTCCTTTGCCACCATCTTCCTCTACAAGCGGCGCAAGCTACAGATCCGTCTGACGATCATCGGGCTCCTCCTGATGGTGGCAGCTATCGTAGCCTTTGCCTATATGCTCTGGCAACAGGCCGATCTCCTGCAGGCGACTACGAAGATGCGAGTTTGGATCGTACTACCGATCATCAATCTTCTGTGCCAGTATATGGCTATGCGCAACATCATCAAGGACGACATCCTCGTACGTGCCTCCAATAGGCTACGCTAGGACAGACTCCCGCAGACGCTAAGAGCATTTCCCCATTCACCCACCACTATTCATTCGCTTTCCTATGGCAATCATCTTCCCTGACACGTCGCACACCTTTGGCGAATACCTACTCATCCCAGGACTGACAACGCCCGAGTGCACTGTGGACAAGATCTCTCTACGCACTCCGCTGGCTAAGTATAGCCCTGCAAAGGAAGAGTCGCGCATCAATCTCAATATCCCCTTCGTATCTGCTATCATGCAGAGCGTCAGCAACGACACGATGGCTATAGCCCTCGCTCGCAACGGAGGGCTATCCTTCATCTTCGGGTCACAACCGATCGAGGAGGAGGCTGAGATGGTCGCTCGTGTCAAGAAGTTTAAGGCGGGCTTCGTACGGAGCGATGCCAACGTCAGTCCGAAGGACACGCTCGCTGACGTACTGGCCATCACACAGCGCACGGGCCACTCCACCATCGGAGTGACGGATGATGGCACCCCTGATGGAGTGCTCTGCGGTATCGTCACAAGTAGAGACTACCGCCTATCGACCGACTCGCTGGATCGCAAGGTGGCTGACTTCATGACTCCCTTCGAGCGCCTTACGACAGGATGCAAGGGGATCTCGCTAAGCGAGGCAAACGATATTATTTGGTCTCACAAGCTGAATGCGCTCCCTATCATTGACGAGGATCGACGTCTCTGTTACTTCGTCTTCCGCAAGGACTACGATAGCCACAAGGAGAACCCGCTCGAGCTACAGAACCCACACAACAAAACGCTCATGGTCGGTGCTGGTATCAACACTCGCGACTACAAGGAGCGCGTGCCTGCACTGGTAGAGGCTGGGGCGGATGTACTCTGTATCGACTCGTCTGATGGCTTCTCTGTCTGGCAGAAGGAGACCATCGCTTGGATACGTGAGCAGTATGGCGACAGCGTCATCGTCGGCGCTGGCAATGTGGTCGATCAAGATGGCTTCCGCTATCTCGTAGAGGCTGGCGCAGACTTTATCAAGGTCGGTATCGGAGGAGGTTCGATCTGTATCACTCGTGAGCAGAAAGGTATCGGGCGTGGTCAGGCCACTGCAGTCATTGACGTTGCCAAGGCGCGTGACGACTACTATCGTGAGACGGGCATCTACGTACCTATCTGTAGCGATGGCGGTATCGTACATGACTACCATATGACGCTGGCTCTGGCTATGGGTGCCGACTTCCTCATGATGGGACGTTACTTCGCTCGCTTCGATGAATCACCCACGGAGAAGCTTCGCATCGGCAATAACATTGTCAAGGAGTATTGGGGCGAAGGCTCCAACCGTGCGCACAACTGGCAGCGCTATGATGGCGGAGGTGTAGCGACGGTGATGAAGTTTGAGGAAGGTGTGGACAGTTATGTCCCCTATGCTGGACCGATGAAAGACACGCTAGACCAAACGCTCAGCAAGATCAAAGCTACGATGAGTAGCTGTGGCACGGTCGACCTGAAGTCTCTCCGAGAGAATGCTAAGCTGACGCTCGTCTCCTCGACCTCTATCATCGAGGGAGGCGCACACGATGTCATTCGCAAGGATCGCACCTAATGCGTAGGCTCTCTGATTGAGAGATAGTTCCGCCTCGCCGAAGTATCCTCTTTAGTGTACTACCCCGAGTTACTCACAGTCGTAGGTCCGACCGCTTGCGGTAAGACAGCGCTCGGTGTGGCTCTAGCGGAAGAGCTTCACGGAGCCATCCTCAGTGGCGATAGCCGGCAGGTCTTCGTCGGTATGGACATAGGCACTGGCAAAGATCTAGATTCCTACACCACGGAGCGCGGCACTATTCCCTATTACCTTATTGATATCGTCCCAGCAGGGCAACCGTTCAATCTCTTTGAGTACGTACGGCTCTTTGACGAGGCGTACCACGAGGTGGTTGCACAGCAGCTCAAGCCGATCTTCGTCGGCGGGTCAGGGCTCTATGTCGAGCAGGTCCTGCAGACGAGACCCATGCACCAAGTACCGCCCGACGCCACTCTGAGAGAGGAGCTAGAGCTACTCAGCCTAGACGACCTGAGAGCCATCCTCAGTCGCTACCCACGCATAGATCGCGTGGACCCAAGCTCGGCACGCAAGTGTATCCGAGCCATTGAGATAGCGAGGTACTACGCTCAGCATCCCGAGGCTTACCAGGCTTATCAGCAGGCACTTCGTGAGGCGAAGCGACAAAAGCCTCCGCTCATCATCGGGCTACGCTTATCCCGCCAAGAAATCATACGACGCATAGACCAGCGACTGCGGAGCAGACTGGAGGAGGGTATGGTCGCAGAGGTGGAGCGACTGCTTGACCAGCAGGTTCCCGCAGAGGCGCTCATTGCGTATGGTCTGGAATACCGCTTCATCACCTTCTATTTGCAAGGGCAGCTTAGCTACTCCGAGATGGAGGAGCAACTAGCGACGGCCATTCATCAGTTTGCCAAGCGGCAGATGACTTGGTTCCGAGGCATGAGTCGTCGTGGCCTACCGATACACTGGATCGATGGGCATCAGCCGGTCACTTATCAGCGAGACCGAGTGCTACGACTGCTTAAGAGTTTGTAAAAGGGGGAGAGCAAGACTGCCGCATCATAAAAATGAATTAGTCTCTACGAAGGAAATCATGAATTCCTCCGTGGAAGTCTTTGATTTTCCAGTGAGGAACGGAAAAACTCTTCGGAACTTTGATTTCATTCTTCCGAAGTTTCATTTCATTCTTCCGAAGTTT
>CAMPUN010000088.1 GCA_946997275.1 uncultured Porphyromonas sp. | reverse complement strand
TAAAGGCTCTACTGGTCGTCCCGTCCTGCTTGTTTGGATTATTGGAGATCACGAGTTCGATAGCTTGGTAGCCCATACGCATCTCACTATAGTGTCCGTAGGGCTCGAACTCCCGAGAGGCATCAGCCGTAGACTCAAGGCCTAGCAGGCAACCATCCTGCCCGATGTACTCATCTCTAGAGTCTGGATCGATATAGATTTTCGCACTTCTATTATCTTTAGACCAGTAAAAGCCTACCTCTAGATTGTATTCATCGTTTATCTCAATCGGCTTAAGGAGCCTCACGGGGAACCACTCTTTCTTAGCGGCTGTACCCTGTGGTATTATCATCGTGGTCGTCTGCATCCTATTATTGTCTCCATAGGCACGCTGACGAGCGAAGAAGCGTATCGCCTTGCTATAGTCAGGCGTACCAGACGCTGTGAGAGGGGTGTCATAAGCTGGGATCACATTGATCTGATGGATATATAGCTTTTGTCCTGCAAAAGGAGAGCGTCCTAGGCGATAAACATCGTATAGGTAGACATTCCTAATCACATCATAGAAGCTGTATTCATTGCCAGCTCTTAGGAGCCTCTTCTCGATATTTTCACGATTAGAGATCTTTGACACGATCTGAGTATTGTAAGGCATAGACCATTTGATCTCCATGCCGGCAGTTGCAGCTTTGACATCCGCATAGACTTGGCTCACCAGCTCGCCCGTGTATACCGAGCGGAATGCAGCAGGAGTCGTTACCTTCTCACCGTCTATCTCATAGCAAGCCTCTACCTTATAGTTGATTCGTCCAGGCTCTGTCAGAGAAGCATCGATCGTGTCCTCATACTTCGTCTCCGTAAGCGTCTTGATCAGCTTGTCGTTGCGATAGAGATTGTAGGAGATCTTGTAGCCCTGTGGATGAGCAGGTACAGCGTCCCAAGAGAGAGTCACCTTGTTGCGATCATTTGGCACGACAGAGCCA
Organism: uncultured Porphyromonas sp.; assembly: GCA_946997275.1. Lineage (GTDB taxonomy): Bacteria > Bacteroidota > Bacteroidia > Bacteroidales > Porphyromonadaceae > Porphyromonas. The sequence goes on along the minus strand of CAMPUN010000088.1, from coordinate 4,915 downwards.
CTAAGCGCCTTGACGACTCGTAGTGGCTGGTAGTTATCATTCCAGATACCGTCTACTTGCGTCTTACCGGTCTTGTTAGGATCGAGCCAATGCTTCATGTTGAAGCTATCTCCTAGAGACTCATACTTAGCAAAGTGTGAGTAGAAGCGTCCATAGCTACCATCTCTAGGACAGATGCCAGGAGCACCGCCAGAGAGCGTACCGATCTGTCTACCATCCTCATTAAAGAGAGGAGAGCCCGATGAGCCACCCTCGGTGTTTCCTTTTTGAAATTTGAAGTTTAGGTGATCCCTCTTGCCACCAGGCTGTTTTCCATACCAAGTCCCAATCTTCACTCCACCATCGAAGGTAGACACCTTGAGAGCATCACCTGCGGGGTGGTGGAGGCCAGCACCTTTCTGCCAAGCGTTATCGGCTGCATCCCATCCTGAGTAAAAGACGCGATAGTCTGCAGGGATCTGCTTGTTGAGTTGCAAGAGTAGTCCATCCGAGTAGCCATCTATCGGCAGGAAGGCCTTCTTACTGGCACCAACCATAGAGCGTAGCATAGGTGTCGCATAGTCTCCACTAGAGCAGCGAGGCTTCTCATAGTGGAACCCAAAGATCCAAGTGTTTAGGTCACGTTTAGACGGTTCAAATGTCTTTTTCAGTCCTGAGCAGTGAGCTGCCGTAATGATAAAGGGAGTGAAGTCTCCCTCTACGTTATTGATTAGGTTACCTGAGCACATGCCCACGATGCCCTCTTTAACCGTAGAGATTAGGATAGCTACAGAGCTAGCTTTCTCATCTTGGTAGTCGTCACCTTCAGGGCAGTTAGCATTGATCTGACAGAATCTCCTCAAGCCAGGATCGGAGTGATCCTCATTTCCTTGGAAGTCTTTTATATACTCCTGTCCGTAAGCAGCGCGTAGCACTGGACGGTAGAAGTATCCCACACTACTGATCTGGATGGAGGGTAGCTCGACACCCTCTGGCGCCTCATAGTCTAGGATTAGCTCACGCCCCGCTAGAGGCTCTGTCGCAAAGTTGCCATGCTCGCTATGCGTATCATGCGTATAGGCGCCTAGGACTTGATGCCCGCCAGGTGTATAGATGAAGAGTCGTCCACCCTCAGGGATATAAAAGTCGTCATAGTAGAGACCTATCCCTACAGGTGTGCCTTCTAGCTGTATGGTCATGCGATAGACCCGAGTGCCAGCCTCGGTATGCACCAGCACAGCGTCCTGAGCGAAGTCCGCCTGATAGGGTACTAGCTGACCTACAGACAGGGGTCGGCCATCACGTGGAGACGACCAAGCATCCCGTAGCTCTAAGTCAGCGGGGTTAAAGGCTATAGATACCATATGCTTCTCTAGGCCAGAAGAGCGTAGAGAGGTCTCAGTATCAATAGCTAGAGGAGTCCCTCCAAATGACTGCTGGGCATAGACCGAAAGGGTGGCTAGAGCCATAATCGCCCCAACCAGTAAGAGTCTATTGAAGGCTTTCAGTTTTGATGTCATAAGTCTTATCTTGAGATTTAGATGATTAGTAGTTAGGATAACCCGATATCAGGCGCAAGTTACAAAAAAGTCAGCACTTGACAAAAGGGGTGCAGCAAACTCAACCTCACAAATCGGGTTCGACTTGCGGAATCTAGGGTCAGAGAAGTCCTCAACTTCGCAAATCGTCATAGGGTGTTGAGAGGTGGGGAGAGAAAAACAACAAGAGAGACGTGCATCTGCCCTTGTGGCATGCACGTCTCTCTATATTATCTAGTCGATGGGGAGGCCGGATTTGACCTTTTGTCCCCTATCTATCTACTCCTAAAGCTTAAGGCTCTAGGTGTGACGGATAGACTCTTACTTCCAGTTGTGCTCCAGCTCCTTATTTGCGAAGCGATCCTGAAGTGGGAACTCCCAGTAGAACATGACATCAGAAGCATCCTTCTTGAGGTCTAGGTAGGACTTCGTTACAGTCGTAGCAGCCTGACCCTTGGTAAGGCCCTCCTGGAGAGGCTTATTGGTACGATCTATAGGATCACCCCAGCGCTTGAGGTCAGTCATGCGGGTACCCATACCCACGAGCTCACGAGTGCGCTCATTCTTGACCGTCTCCATCATCTCCTTCTGGTTGCTAGCTCTGAGCTCAACTGTTAGACCACGGCCCTTGCGGAATTCCTCAAGCGTAGCCTTTGCAGCAGTCCAGTCACCACTCCAAGCCTGAGCCTCAGCCTTGATGAGCCAAGCCTCTGCTATATCAAAGAGGTGTGTAGAGTGTGCATAAGAGACACGATTGCGCTTAGTATCGGTATCCAAGTCTGGGTTACCTCTAAACTTGGAGACAAAGGTAATCACCTCATCATCATCAACCTCTCCATAAAGTACGGGGAAGCCGTTAGTTCCTGGGTGCTTACCATCAGTGTCCTCTAGCCAAAGGTCGCATCGATAGTCTTCCTTACAGTCTTCAGGATCTTCAGGATCTAGAGAGTTTTTATAGAGATCAATGAGGTACTGGTTGGGGAACCACGTAGGAGATGCAAACTCAATCTGAACCTTCTTACCAGTATTTGGATTGACGTTGTCATAAATCCATAGACCATGTAGTATACCGTATGCGCGGCCAACCTTTTGAGTAGCGTAGGTCTTGATCATGATCTCCGTAGAGGTCTCATACTTCCAAAGATTCTGGAAATTATCAGGATCCCTGTTTTCTATAAGTTTGCCATCTTTCTTATCTCTTGAATCAAGAACGCATTTCGTAGAGAGAGGATAGTTCTTAATGAACTTATCCACCTCCTTGATAGCATCCTGATAGCGGTGCATCTCTAGGAAAATACGAGCGCGTACAGCATAGCAGTAATCCTGTATCAGGTAGCATGGGATGCCGTCTTTCTCGAGGTTGTTTTCCCTATCTGCTAGATAGTTATCCTTGGTAGGGATATCCTTAGAAGCTTCCTCCAGCTCGTTGAGACACCACTCGTAGACCTCCTTTTGGGTAGCTCTCTTCTTATTGGTCTTCTGAAGCAGAGGATCATACTCCTTGATAAGGATGATACCAGGCTCCTGACCATCATTGTCGCTGTAACGCTTAGAGAAGCGGCACATCAAGCGGTAGTTAGCCAGCGCACGTAGTGCTCGAGCCTCAGCGATATAGGTGTCTAGCTTTTTAGCCTCACCCTCCTTGAGAGTCTTCATGAGCTCTTCGTTTGCCTTCATCTCATTGGCTCTCATGATGAAGTAGTTGGCATCCTTGATAATTGTAGCGAAGGATCCGAAGTAAGCAGCGATCATGTCGTTGCTGGAGAGGTTTTCCTTATTCCACGAGTAGAACGGGAAGTAAGTATTACCATCACTCGCTGTCAGGTGGAATAGGTCAGCCTGCATATCTCCTAGGAAGAGGTTGCCTGGAGACTCCGCCCCACGGAGGGTCGAGTAGAGACTCTCACGGAGCCACTTAACCTCCTGGAAGTTCTTTAGAGGCTTCTGCTCCTTAACGCCCTCGGGTACGAAGCCGACCTGGCAAGCGGAGAATGCTACTAACGATAGGATGAGTAGTCCTATAGTCTTGATATATCTTTTCATAATTTCTGTGCTATAAGTATAGAGGGTTCGACACTATTAGAAAGTAATCTGTAGACCACCAACATACTGACGTGTATTAGGATATTGGTTCATACTCATGTTACCCACAGCCTCTGGATCATAACCAGAGAATTGAGTAAAGGTCAGCAGGTTACGACCCGTCACGTAGACACGTACGCCAGAGATGAGACCGATCTTCTCAAACCATGCGCTAGGCAGGGTGTATGAGAGACGTAGGTTCTTCAGACGTAGGAATGAAGCGTTCTCTAGCAGACGGCTATCGAACTTCATCTCCTCACCGAACTTAGGTACATCTGTGTTTCTGTTATCTTCTGTCCAAGCATCAAGTAGCTTGCGGCTCTTGTTCATACCAAGGAAAGCATCGTTCTTAGACATGTTCTCGTAGAAGAAGCGGTCGTTGTTGATAACGTACTTACCAACGTTGAATGACCAGTCTACATCGAGAGCGAGTCCCTTCCAGCTAGCACCAAAAGATAGACCACCAGTAAATGGAGCCTGAAGGTTCTTACCACTAGCGCGGAGTAGCTTAGCCTCATCGTAGTACTCGGTCACCTCAGAGGTTAGGTTGCCGTTAGCATCGGGTACATACCACTGCTGCTTACCAGTCTCAGGATTGACGCCTGCATACTCTGCGATAAGGAACTGAGTAGGCTGATGAAGCTTGTAGATCAGTGACATCGATGGCATCTTGTACTCTGGCAGATCGTAGAAGAGCTTAGTAACGCGGTTAGCATTGTAGTTCAGCGTTGTAGCCGCATATACGTTCCAGTCACGTGTACGAACGATGTCGTAGCTGAGCGTCAGGTCGACACCCGTATTGGTTAGTGAGCCGACATTCTCGTAGCGACCAGCGAAACCAGTAGCATAGGGCTTCGGTACAAACATCAACATGTCATCAGTGATACGATGATAGATGTTGAGGACTGAGTGCAGGCGATTGTCAAAAGCGTCAAAGTCGACACCGACGTTGAGGTTAGACTGCGTCTCCCATCCGAGGTCTGGATTACCAATCGTTGAGGTATAGATACCTAGACCCTCTGAGTACTTAGTCTGTCCGTAGCGAGCCATAAAGGCGAGTGCAGGGATAGAGGAGTTACCCGTAGTACCCCAGCTAGCACGTAGACGTAGCGTGTTGAGCCACTTGATATGATCTAGATGTGCGCGATAGAGGTCATAGGTAGCACCTACTGAGTAGAAGAGACCCTGACGGTTCTTAGCACCAAAGCGAGAGGAAGCATCACTACGCAGAGATAGATCTACGTGTAGGTAGTTATCAAACGAGTAGTTGACACGTCCGAAGAATGAGAGGTAGGAGTACCCACCCTTAGACTGAG
>CAMPUN010000087.1 GCA_946997275.1 uncultured Porphyromonas sp. | reverse complement strand
GACTTCGCTGGGGCGTGGATCAATCCAGGAGATAGAGCCTTGCGTCCCTTTGCGATCGACTTTAACATACCAGGCGTGACCCCGCCGGGGCTATCGATGCCACTAGACTTCATCAGTGTCGCTCCGAAGGAGATTTACACCGGTGGCTTTGTCTTACGTCAGCCGATATTTATGGGCGGTAAGATTGTCGAGGCTAATAAGATGGCACGCTACACCTCCGACCTAGCACATGAGAAGGTCAAGATGAAGGAGGCTGACGTCCTAGCCACTGTCGATGAGGCTTTTTGGCGTGTCATCTCGGTACAGGAGAAGGTGCGCCTAGCTCAGACCTACAAGTCGCTCCTAGACCACCTCGTGCAGGACTTGGAGAATGTCTACGCCGAGGGCATGACGACCAGAAACGAAGTGCTGAAGGTGCAGGTCAAGCAAAACGAAGCGGAGCTCACACTCGTCAAGGCACAGAACGGCCTCCAGCTCTCCAAGATGCTACTAGGGCAGATCATTGGTCTAGAGGCTGAGCAAATCGAGCTGGATAGTGCGATCATTAGCGAGGAGCAGCTGAGCAGTCGTCTCTTGGCTCTCGAGAGCAGTAATGCTGAGCGGGCTGAGATCGTCATGTTGCGCAGCAAGCTAGCCCTTACGGAGTCGGCAAGAAAGATGGTCAAGTCACAGTTCCTCCCCAACGTCTTCCTTACTGCTGGATACAACTGGGTCGAGCCAAACATCTACAAGGGTAGCCAGAGCAATCTGGGCGGAGACTGGATGATAGGCATCGGCGTACAGGTGCCCATCCTCACGTGGGGAGATAGGATACACCAGGTACATATAGCCGACCAAGAGGTAGCCAAGGCGGAGCTGGAGCTGCAAGACGCTCAGGAGATGATCGCCCTACAGGTACAGCAAAACAGATTTAAGCATGCCGAGGCGCTTAAGAAGATCGAGCTGACGAAGCTCTCGAAGGAGCAGGCGGAGGAGAGCCTGCGCATTACCAAAAACAATCTCCTAGAGGGTATGAATAGCGTCCGAGACATCCTCGAGGCGCAGACCATGTGGGAGAAAGCAGCCTCCGAAGATATCGACGCTCGTGTAGAGGCTGCCGTGACGCTCTCCCAGCTGGAGAAGACCACTGGTGCTCTCTATCAGTATGCGACCGAGCATACACAGACGCAAGAAGAGAAATAGAAGATCACATCACAATATGCATACTAAAGAACTTAAGAGCTACTTGCTCCCAACAATATTACTCCTGCTAACCCTAGGCACCACAACCGCCTGCAACAAGCAAGGAGATCAGGATCAGGAGTCCGAAGCGGACAAAGTGATCCCCGTAACCATCGCACAGGCTAAAGAGATGACCTTTACGCCTAGCATTCGTTTCTCTGGCACTGCCGAAGCCTCCAAGAGTGCCAGTCTAGGCACCGCACTGCCTGGCAAGGTAGAGCGCATACGCTACAGCAAGGGGAGCTTTGTTCCCAAGGGGGCAGTCATCGTAGAGATGTCTGACGAGATGCTCCTGCAGGCACGGGTTGAGAACGAAGCGATCAAGCGCGACTTTGATCGTGTCACACGTCTGAGAGAGAAGGAGAGCATCAGCCAGATGGACTATGACCATGTCAAGGCTAAGTACGATGCCTCTGTCGCTAAGGTCGCTATGCTCAAGAAAAACACTTCCATCACGGCCCCCTTTAGTGGAGTCATCACCGAGATCATGATCAATGAGGGCGAGACCTACGCTTTCACCCCCAGTCTCAGCAGTGATCTCAAGCTAGAGAGTGGAATTATCGAGCTACGCCAGATCAATCCGCTCAAGGCTACCATCGAGGTCAACGAGAAGGATCTGAGTTATATAGCGAAAGGGCAACAAGCTACGATTACCTTCGACGCTTATCCCGATGAGCCCGCTACGGGTAAGATCTCTTACATCTCGGCTGTCCTATCGCCGACGACGCGTACCGCATCTGTGGAGGTCAATATACCGAATAGCAACAACCGACTCAAGCCTGGTATGTACTGCAACGTATCTATCGCCCTGCCCGAGCGGGAGGGGCTGTTCGTTCCTCTCAATGCTATCTATCGCCTAGCGGGGACGGCTGAGGAGTTTGTCTTCAAGCTCAACGAAGATGGAGCGACCGTGAGCCGTATCGCCGTAAAGCGTGGCGAGATCAACGACGGCTGGGTCTACGTAGAGAGTAATGAGCTCAAGAGTGGCGACACCATCATCATAGATGGCAAGAACAAGCTCAGCGACGGCTCTAAGGTAAACGTGGTGAAGAAGTAAGCCTATGAAACTTCCCGAATTTGGTGTAAAACGACCCATTGCGGCGGCGATGATCTTCGTCGCCATACTGGTCATCGGTGTCTTCTCGCTGACGAAGCTACCGCTAGACCTGATGCCAAACATGGAGTTCCCCTCCCTGACGGTCATCACGGTCTACCCAGGCGCTTCAGCGATAGAGGTCGAGGAGCAGGTGTCCAAGCCGCTGGAGGCGGTGCTCTCCTCGGCAGAGAACCTCGTCGAGATTAAGTCTATCTCTAAGGAAAATGTCTCCTTCATACAGCTCCGCTACGAGTGGGAGGAGGATATCACAGCTGCGGCAAACAATGCCCGAGACCTCCTCGAGTTGGTCAAGTCGCGTATGCCGTCGCAAGCCTATACGCCGATTATCTATAAGATCAACGCCTCCATGATGCCTATCCTCGGTTACGCAGTCAATGCGGACGAGAACTACAACGGACTGGAGGAGATCGTCGAGGATCAGATTGCCTCAGCTCTGCGTAAGGTCGATGGCGTCGGTACGGTCATCTATCTAGGACAGCCTCAGCGTGAGATACGAGTCGAGATAGATCCCACGAGGATGCAGGCCTATGGTATGTCGGTAGCGCAGCTATCGATGATGCTCAAGGCAAACAATGTCAACGTACCCTCGGGCTTCGTCACGGAGAGTGCCTACGACTTCTCCGTGCGTATGCCTGGCAAGTACGAGAGCGTCGAGGAGCTGGAGAATACGGTCATCAAAGCGTTCAACGGTAAGGTAGTGCGCATCAAAGATGTCGCTACCGTCCGAGACACCTTTAAGGAGACCGATGCCTCAGCCTTCAATCATGTGGGCAAAGGCATCGCCCTGCTCGTACAGAAGCAGTCTGGAGCGAATACGGTAGACGTAGTCAATGCGGTGCGTGCAGAGATAGCCGACATACAGAAGGATCTACCCTCAGATGTACAGATCTTTGAGGTGATAGGTTCTGATGAGCTGGTCACTTCATCGATCAACAACCTGAGTTCATCAATCTGGTACGCTCTAATCTTCGTTACCCTAGTGGTCTTGCTTTTCCTACGAGAGTGGAAGTCTAGTCTTATCGTCTTCCTGACGATGCCTGTGTCGCTCATTTCGGCCTTCATCGTCATGAATCTGCTCGGCTACACGATCAATATATTCTCACTCGTAGCTCTTGTGATTGCTATCGGTATGGTGGTGGACAACGCCATCGTGGTGCTTGAAAACATCACGCAGCACATCGAGCGAGGCGCCATGCCGAAGCAAGCTGCCATGTTCGGAGCCTCGGAGATGGGACTAGCCATTGCCGCCTCGACGCTGACCACGATTGTAGTGTTCCTGCCGCTCGTCTTCATGGGTGGTATAGTCGGTGTGATGTTTAAGCAGCTAGCCGTCCTGACGGTGACCTGTATGATTACCTCCCTCTTTACCGCGCTGGCACTGACCCCGATGCTCTCAAGTGTCTTGCTCAAGCCCGCCCCTCGTGGAGGCGAAGGCAAGAAGCACGGCAAGCTCTACAACTGGAGCGAGCGTATGTTCCAAAGGATCGAGCGCGTCTACCATGACTTCCTTGGGTGGGCAGTCTTTCACAAAGGCATCACCCTCGTCTCAGCTCTTGCCATCTTTGTCGTAGTACTGCTCTTAGGCAAGGCGGTCGGAACGGACTATATCCCCGACATCGATGCGGGCTCTGTCTCCATCCAGTTTGAGACGGAGCAGGGTACCTCACACACGATCACGGAGCAGGTCGGTAATCAGATCGTCCAGCTCCTGCAGGACCATGTGCCAGAGGTTGCCGATGGTGGTATCGCCAGCATTACGGGACAGACCGATGATGGCGTCCTGACAGCCGTCGGCTTTAAGGAGGGTAAGAACATCGGTACCATCTTCTGCCACCTCAAGCCCGTCGATGAGCGTAAGCGCAGCAGTCAGCAGATCGCAGACGATATACGTCCGCTGATTGAGGCAATCCCTGAGATTGAGAAGGTGACCGTCTCTGGTGGTAGTGCTATGGCGACCGCTCTGACCGGCAATAGAGCGCCGATAGAGTTTGTCGTCTATGGCAAAGACATCGACCAGATGAATCAGGTTGCCTTTGAAATAGAGCGCAAAGCGAAGGAGTGCCCTGAGTTTACCAATGTCGAAGCTCTAGTCTCAGCGGGCAATCGTGAGGTGCACATCCTCGTGGACAAGGACAAAGCCTCCCAGATGGCTCTCAATCCTGGTATCATCGGCATACAGGTACGCGAGAATCTCTATGGAGCTAAGGCTGGCTCCTATACTGAGGACGGTACCGACTACGATATACGCATACAGTATGCACCAGAATATCGTAACTCGATCAGCAAGCTGCGCGAGATGCAGGTGACCAACCTCCTGGGACAGCAGATCCCGCTCATTGCGGTCGCTGATATTCAGGAGAAGGAGGGGCCCGTGCAGATCGAGCGACTCACCCAGCAGCGCTATGTCAAGGTTACAACCAACCTCAACGGTATCTCGCTCGGGGATGGCGCTAAGAAGGCGGAGCAGATCATCGCCGACCTCGATACGCCACAAGGTGTGACCGTCTCGCTAGGTGGTCAGGTGGAGGATCAGGGTGATACCTTCTCTTCACTTACGGTCATCTTCGTCATCGGACTGCTCCTAGTCTTTATGGTGATGGCTGCTCAGTTTGAGTCGCTACTGGATCCCTTTATCATCCTCTTTGCGATACCCTTCACCCTCGTAGGAGTTATCTTAGCCTTCCTCATTACCGGTACCACGCTCAGTGTCGTCACCTTCATCGGTCTCATCATGCTGGTCGGTATCGTGGTGAACAATGGTATCGTCCTCGTGGACTACAGCAACATGCTCGTGCGTCGTGGCTATACGATACGAGATGCAGTGATGGAGTCTGGACGCTCACGCTTGCGCCCCGTCTTGATGACCTCTATGACTACCATACTCGGTATGCTACCCATGGCACTCAGTAGAGGTATGGGCAAGGAACTCTACGCACCTCTCGGTATCACCATCATCGGCGGTCTTCTGATCTCGATGCTCGTGACGCTCATCTTGGTGCCGACAGCCTATGCTGCTGTACACCAGCGCAAGCTCAATAAGGAGCGTAGAATATCTAGATTGAGGAAACAGATTAAGAAGAAGTAGTATGAGATTCGTATATATCACTTGCAATGTCAGTATGCTGGAACAGATGGAGTTGCTCCTGCGGGAGCTGGAGATAAGCGTCTACCAGGTCATCCCGAAGGCGCTCGCCGAGAGCAACTTCGACATCCCGCACAAGGACACCGCCGTTTGGCCAGGCTTCAACGCTTGCCTACTGGTACAGGAGGCAGACACCGCCAAGAGTGACGCACTCCTAGAGCGTATCCGAGAGATGAATGCTCAGGCGTACAACAACAGCGAGCTCATCGCTGCGTACCTTTGGTCTGTAGACACCCACGTAGCGCCCGAGCCCATCACGCCCGTGCAGGAGCGTGACCCATTAAGTGGAGCGTAAGCTACATTTAGTATGTGATTGGAGAGGATGCGTCAGAGCCGCTGGTGCTTTGGCGCATCTTCGTGTTTATGCGCTTCAGTACCGCGAGGATTTTCATAGGCATGAAAATGGATTTTC